>CACXXY010000136.1 GCA_902771655.1 uncultured Bacteroidota bacterium
ACCAGAAGCCACCTCTTTAGAAGCGTGACGAGATATTGGGAACCGATTTCCTGTAATCGGACTATACCATATATCGTGGTTGGCACCATGTCTAACCATTGTGCATCCCGAATCAAGGAGCCTTTTCAGTAGTTCTGAGGTTTTCAATCTTCATGATATTATCGCCACAAAAATACAAAAAAAAATGAATTGTTTACTAATAAAAAGAAATTTTCTTTTAGGGTTATATTATCCCCTTGTTTACCGGCAAAGGCGCTCGAAGAGGTCGGCGTGTTGGGGGAATTGGTTTTGCAGTTCGCTTTTGTTGCCCAGTTCGAAGTTCTCGAAGCTGAATGCGGGGGCCACAGCGCAGCCCACCAGGCAGAAACCGGTTTTCGATGGGATGTCGGCGGCAAACCACTGGCCGGGCTGTATTACCACTTGCATCTCGTTGTTGGCGAAGAGGTGATGCACGGTCAGACTGCCGTCAGGATCAATAACATAAATGTTGAGGCGTTCGCCTGCATGGTAGTACCAGATTTCCGTCATATTGTGCAGGCGGTGAAAGGCCGAGAAGTCGCTGCCAGTGAGCATGTAGTAAATTGTGGAGATGTCCTTGGTGCCTTTGTCATCGTTGCCATATACTTGCCGATAATACCCGCCCTCGGGATGTGGCTCCAGCTGCAGTCTCTCGATGTATTTCTTTGCGTCCATAATCTGAATGAAATTTAGTAGGTGTGATTAAAAAAATAGGGTTAAACTATGGGGATATATAAGGATTGTTATTCTATCCAAATGAATTGAGAGGATACGACTGACCATTCATTATTTTCCTTTTCTAAAATAACAACCCCTCCTTCATAGACGAATCGGAAATAGACAACGGCACGTTTCATTTGAGAATCGAAAACAATCATATTGGCTTTTGGATAGGTCTCATATTGCCAATAACCACCCCAGTGTCCATAGAAAATGTGGGCTGCTTTGCGGATGAATTCCATTTTGCTACGGCTTTGACCTTCGGAGGTGGCGGGTTGCATGATGTTGTGTTTCCCTAACTCGCGGTGGTTGTCACCCAAGAACTTATCCAATAATTTTTTGTATTTTGGAGTTAAATAGACGATTTTCTTGTCGGGAAATTGTACGGGAGGACGAAAAACTATGTCGGAATCCATCATCGTGGCATGAAAAAACTTCCAGTAATTGTATCCGTATGTCCAATAGTATTCTCGAAGTTCCTCAGAAGTTTGCCAAATCGTGTCCACTACTATAATTTTCCAAAGCGAACCCTGCACAATGTAATATGGACTATCTTGATATATTTTTTTTTTTTTTTTATCATGGGCTTTCTCACGTAGTTCCAGTGGTTGATAAAATGAAGCAAACATTTGATGGGCCTCGGCCACCCATTTGTCTGGGGCTTCATTTTCATTGGAAGATATTTCATTGGACCAGTTATCAAAAAAAGAGAAAAGCATTTGTTCGGACTGGTTTTCGTATGCCCTTTTTAACAACTTGGCTTGAGCTCTGTTTTGACCGTATAGTATTGGGGATAGCGTATAGAGAAAGCATGTTGTTGTCACAAGATACAACAGGATTATTAGATATTTCTGGCGTTGTGTGTAAGCTGGCAATTTGCAATATTTCTTAGCGCCCATAATAATCTGAATGAAATTTAGTAGGTGTGATTATAAAATGCAAAGATAAAAAAAAGCTCCGCATTTGCGGAGCTTTTTTTACATGTTTATTCAGTGAACGATTATTTGTTCACCTGGAATTTCTTGTCGCCATTGACGAAGAAGTTCACGATCTGGCGAGCAGCGGCCAAACCAGCGTTGATGTTGGCTTCGGCGGTCTCGGCACCCTGTTTTTTCGGGGTGGCGAAGAAGCGTTTCTCGAAGTTCTCGAACAGACCCATTTCAACTGGAGCGATGTCGGTGCAGTATTTCAGGTCTTCGCGTTCGGTCATCAGCTGAGCCAGTTCTTCCTCATTGATGACTTCCTTGCGGGCGGTGTTGATCACGCAACCGCCTTTAGGCATACGACCCACGAGGTTTTTGCCGATAGACTTCTTGGTCTGATCGTTGGCGGGGATATGCAGAGAGATGTAGTTGCAGTTGCTGTACAGCTCTTCCAAAGTGGCGGGAACGGTAACGCCTTCGGCTTCCATTTTGTCTTTCGGAACGAAGGGGTCGAAAGCCCAGACTTCCATGCCCAGAGCTTTGGCTTTCTGAGCCACGAGGCGACCCACATTACCGTAAGCCTGGATACCTACTCTCTTGCCTTTCAACTCGGCACCGGTGCCAGGTTTGAAAGTGTTGCGGGCCATGTAAATCATCATGCCGATAGCCAGTTCGGCCACAGCGTTTGAGTTCTGGCCGGGGGTATTCATAGCCACGATGTTGTTGGCAGTGCAAGCCTCCAGGTTGAGGTTGTCGAAGCCGGCGCCAGCGCGAACCACAATCTTCAGGTTTTTGGCAGCGTCAATAACTTCGGCAGTCACTTTGTCGGAGCGGACGATCAGGGCGTCAACGTCGGCCACTGCATCGTACAACTGCTGTACGTCAGTATATTTCTCTAATAAGCAAAGTTCATAACCTGCTTTTTCAACGATTTCGCGAATGCCGTCAACAGCAGCTTTTGCGAAAGGCTTTTCAGTAGCGATTAATACTTTCATGTCAACTTATTAATTAGCAATTGTTATTTATCGATTATTTGTTTGCTTTTTCAAACTTCTGCATGCAATCTACGAGAGCTTCGACGTCTTCGATGGTGCAAGCGTTGTAGAGGGAAGCGCGGAAGCCGCCCACGGAACGGTGACCCTTGATGCCTACCATGCCGCATTCCTTGGCAAAGGCCATGAAAGCGTCCTGCTTGTCCTCGTAGCCGGGAGCCATCACCCAGCAGTGGTTCATGATGGAACGGTCGGCCTTGTCGGCGACGGTGCCCACAAACATGCTGTTGCGGTCAATTTCTTCGTACAAGAGGTTGGATTTCTTGGTGTTGATCTTGTTCATCTCGGCTACGCCACCGATGGTGTTCTTCAGCCAGTTGAGGGTTTCGTGCATGAGGAAGATGGCGCCTACGGGCGGGGTGTTGAACATGGAGATGTTCTTGGCTTCTTCAGCAGCGTGGGTTCTGTAGTCCACCATGGTCGGCAGCGGGTTCATATAGGCACGGTCACCGATGTTGCCAAGGATGGATTTCTTGACGATGACGAAGGTGACACCGGCAGGACCGACGTTCTTCTGGGCACCACCGTAGATGAGGCCATATTTGGTCACGTCAACGGGACGGCTCATGATGTCGGAGGACATGTCAGCGACGAGCATCACATTGTTGCATTTCTCAGCGGTGAAGTCCTCGCGGATTTCGGTACCGTAAATGGTGTTGTTGGTAGTGATATGGAAGTAGTCGGCGTCAGCGGGGACGGTCCAACCCTTCGGGATGTAGTTGTAGGTTTTGTCTTCGGAAGAGGCGATAATGTCAACTTTACCGAACAGCTTGGCTTCCTTGGCAGCTTTCTTAGCCCAAACACCAGTCTGAAGGTAAGCGGCTTTGCTGCGCATTAAGTTAGCGGGCACGCAGAAGAACTGGGTGCTGGCGCCGCCGCCGAGGAAAAGGATCTCGTATTCTTCAGGAATGTTGAGAAGGTCGCGCCAGAGCTGGCGGGTTTCTGCCATAATGCGTTCCCAACCCGGAGTACGATGGGAGATTTCCATAATGCCGACACCAGTGTTGTCGAAATCGCGCATGGCGTTAATGGTGGACTCAATCGCTTCCTTAGGAAGTACGCAAGGTCCGGCGTTGAAATTGTGAACAACTTTCATGATATTAGTGTTTTATGTTATATAAATATGTGTTTTAAATTTTCTGCAAAGGTACTGATTTATTCTGAATAAATAACATTTATTAAGAAAATTATTTTATGCGCTTAAAACCGCTCATCTTCAATGGGTTCACCGTAATACATCACTACTCTGTGAGTCAGTTTCCCGTCTTTGTCGTAGGTGTTGAATTCGCCGTGTTCTTTGCCATAGTAATAATGTCCTTCGTATTTGATTTTCCCATCAGGATAATACAAAATGTACTTGCCATGGCGGAAATCGTCTTTGTATTCTTTTTTGGAGTGGATGTTTCCATTTTGATAATAGGTCGTGACGGGTCCTTCATAGTTCCCTTCGCTGAAACTGGCGGTTTCGTAGGCCTGACCATTGGGATAATAGATGGACCTTACACCATTAAGGACACCTTTTTTGTATGAGATAACTCCACCAAGAGCACCGTTGGGATAGTATGCCTTATAGGTCTGTTCTTCGGTGCCGACATTCTCATAATCCATCATTTTACCTCCTTTTTGGGCACAGGATATTTTAAACAAGGTGTTGTCGGCGTAATACAGTTTTATTAATGGTGTTTTTCCATCAGGTGCGAGCAACTGAAGTGTTCTCATATTATCATTATAATTGGAGTTGATTCTAAGGGGGTTGTTATTCAGCGTGTATGTGGTGTTGCTTATCTGTTCTCCGAATTCGTAAAACTCATCTGAGTATTTTGTTCCGTCAACCAGGTAATCATTGTACTGGCCATGCTGATCGCCATCGATATATCTGACTATGCTCTTCAGTTCCCCTGTTGGATAGTATTCTCTGACCATACCATCCAAATAACCCATAATATGATAAGTGGAATCTATGATCTTGCCAGCGAGATTATAATTGTATTGTATGCCGGAATTTTTTCCGCCTATGACAGGTACGATTGCCTTCAGTTGCCCATCAGGGTAGTATTCGTGTAATGTTCCGTTGCCATTTACCAATGTGTCTTGGGCTATTATTTCGTCGTTTCTGTTGTAATATTTGGAAATGCAAAGCATATCATCCAAATAGAAATTTTCGTTGATTTTGGTGTTGTCGGGACGGTAGTAGCATTGATAAAGGGTGTTGCCATTTTTGTCGTTCCATTGTACCACTCTGGTCGCTCCATCCGGATAATAATCATAAGTGGCACCCACAATGGTGTCATTAATCAGATAACTTTCTTGTCTCACCTGATTTTTCGAATTGTCAAAGTAGCTTACTCTCAGTCCATTGACGTGCCCTTTTTGGTAGGTGGCATGGTAACTTAGGCGGCCATTGGCGTAATATTGCTTGCCATCTCCTTGCATGTTGTTATCTTGCCAATTGGTTTCCTCTTTCACCTGTCCATTGGGATAATAGGTCTTTCTTGTATCTTTCCAGTTGAAATCTTCATCCAAAGTACCACTGAATTCTTTATAGCCATGTACGGAGTATAGGTCGAAGGTGACAGTCTTGTCTTTGATAGGAAATTCTGTCTTGATGCTGCCATCTGGATTGTAGTTTTTAACCTTAACAAGTTTGCCGTCGGAGAATTCGTAGCTGTGATCCAATAATCCACTTATTTCGTCGTAAGATTTTTCTTGGGCAATTTTTCCTTGTTCCATACGTCTGTAGAAGGTTACTTTACCGTTTCGATTATAGTTGTAAAATTCCCCATCTTCTTCGCCTTCTTTGTTATAATTACCAATGGACATAAGAGCTCCTGAAGGATAATAGCCTGTCCATTTTCCAGTATAGTCGCTGTTGGTGATGAAGCCATCATATTTCTTTGTTCCGTCGATATAATATTCGGTATAGGCCGTTTCTTCATCTTTAGCGCCAACAGACGAAGATATTTTCAGCTGTCCACCTGGATAGTAGCTTGTTGCAGGCCCATATTG
>CACXXY010000137.1 GCA_902771655.1 uncultured Bacteroidota bacterium
ATATTCGTCTCCTCGAACGAACGAAGTGAGTGACTCCCCGAACGAGCAAAGCGAGTGTCTCCCCGTATAAACGAATAAACAAATCAACAAATCAACAAATCAACAAATCAACAAAATCAACACCTATGAACACCCCCCTCGTTGGAATCATAATGGGCTCTAAGAGCGATTGGAACACCATGAAAGCTGCCTGTGACGTGCTGGAAGAATTTGGCGTTCCGTATGAAAAATTTGTCATCAGTGCGCACCGCACACCTGAAAAGGCCATAGAATATGCCTCTACCGCACGCGAGAGAGGCTTGAAGGTCATCATTACCGGAGCGGGTGGAGCAGCTCATTTGGCAGGCATTACAGCCGCTAAAACCACTTTGCCTGTCATCGGCATCCCTATCAAAAGTGCGGCCCTGAACGGCTTGGATTCGTTGCTCTCCATTGTGCAGATGCCAGGTGGCATCCCAGTGGCTACGGTGGCTATCGATGGTGCCAAAAACGGCGGACTTCTGGCCGTGGAAATTTTAGGCGCTTTCGACGATAACATTGCGGCCAAACTGGCGGATTATCGTCGTACCATGGAGAAAAAAGTCTTGGAATCAACTTTGGATTAGCATCTTTGTAAAAGACTATGTTCAAGGTCTATAAGGCATCGGCAGGCTCTGGCAAGACCACCAGTCTGGTGGCTGAGTATTTGTCGTTGTGCTTGCTTAACCCCAAAAAATTCAGACATATACTGGCGGTCACCTTCACCAATAACGCAACTGCCGAAATGAAGGACCGTATCGTCAAAACTCTTACAGCCTTCGCTTTTGTGACACCGGACTCGTTTTCAAAATCGGACAAGGCTATCTATAATATTCTGAAAAAATTACCTGATTTTGAGAATGTTAGCGACTTGGTTCTCCAGCAAAAAGCCAAAGCCCTTTTGAAAGAGATACTATACGACTATCCCAATTTCTCCATTAGTACCATCGACGGTTTCTTTCAGCGCATCATACGCTCTTTCGCTTTCGAATTGGGCCTCAATATGAATTTTAATATTGAGATAGACCTGTCTGACTGCTATAACAAAACGGTGGATATGCTGATGAACAAGCTGTCAAAGAGCGACAAAAGCTTATTCAATAGGTTTATGTTCCTGGTGGATAGGCAGATGAATGAGAAAGGACGTTGGCAGTTGGAGGGAGAATTGAAAGCCATGTTGGCTACTATCAACAATGAAAGTGCTTATGAAGCGACCAAAGCTTTGGACAGGTTCTATCAAGAGAAAACAGAACGGGATAGCCGTGAGGAAAATAAGCTGGAGGAGACTTTGATGTCGCTGAACCAACAAAAGCTGTCGGGAGAGAAAGTCCTGAAGGAGAATATTGTGAGATTACAGCAGCTGATAGGCGGACTTGGTGATGACCCTTCCGATTTCGTATGCGGGAAAAATGGTATTTATAACTGGGTGAAAACATTGTCGGATAACCCTTTGAAAGCCCCTGGCACCAACGTCATCAAGGCTATTGAGGCGGATTCTGTCCTGAAAAAACCTTCTCCGGAAGCTAAGCAAAAACAGCCAGACATAGTGGGAACATTCGATAAGGTGAAACATGGACAAGACGAGCTTAGGGATTTGGCTGTTGTGACACAGTGCTCCTCGTCGTTGCTGCTTTTGTTTGACTTGAAAAATATCATGGAGGATATAAAGTTGAGAGACAACCTGTTCTTCCTGAATGAGGCTAATGGCTTAATTTATGACGAAATCAAGGATGTTGACACGCCTTATATCTATGAGAAAATAGGCAACAAGTATTCTTATTTTTTTATTGATGAGTTCCAGGATACATCAAAAATGCAGTGGGAGGATCTTAAGCCATTGATTAAGAATGCTTTGTCTGGAATTAATCAGTTTGGAGAGGCAGGGGATACAATCCTTTTCGGTGATGTGAAACAGTCCATTTACCGTTTCCGCAATGGGGATTCGGCGCTGCTGAACCAGTTGTCATCATGGCAAGGCTTGCGTGAGAATTTGAAAGAGGATATTCTCAACGAGAATGATTTTGACTTGCACCAATTGGATGTGAATTATCGTTCATCAAAATCGGTGATAGAATTCAACAACTTGTTTTTTAAATATTTGTGTAAGAAAAATTTTGCGGGGAATGGGTTGCTGAATCATTATTATGAGGATGTGGAACAGAAAAATCCCAGCGAGAATGATGGTTTTGTGCATGTGAGATTCATGACCGAAGATGATGGGGAGGAATATCTGTATGAGGAAACTTTGAAGGCTGTGAAGGATGCGCTGAGTCGGCATTACAAGTATGGGAATATGGCTATTTTGTCAAAATCTAACCATATTTGCAGAGAGATGGCTAATTACTTGTCATCCCATAATATTCCGGTGATTTCATCGGATTCTCTCCTGCTGGGGTCTTCCGAAGAGGTGCTACTTTTGGTAAATACCATGCGATATCTTTTAACACCTGACGACAAATTGGTGCAACTGTCTATCGCTGAATATTTCGGGAGCGATGGAGATGCGATGCATGGTGTCTCTACTGAAATGATAGATTACATCAGCAAGGATGATGGTTTCGCACAGTTTATGCGTTCGTTGGGCGACAGGGTGGATGCCGACAAGTTGCTGAATGTTGAGTCTTTGTTGTCATTTCCTGTCTTCACGATAGTCAAGGAGTTATTGTTGGCCTATCACATTTCTGAGGCGGATGCATACGTGGTAGCCTTTATGGATGCGATATATGAGAATTTCAATGCTCAGTTTTCCGATTTGACACAGTGTGTGAAATGGTGGGAAGAAAAGGGTAGGGTAATCTCGATCACTTCTTCAAAAGAAACGGATGCGGTGACGGTGACCTCTATCCATAAGTCCAAGGGATTGCAGTACCCGGTGGTGATATACCCCATGAAAAGTTATCGTGCCGGCAACGGCAAGGATAGCGCGTGGGTAAAAGATGAGGATGGGCGTTTCGGCTTGCCTTATTTTATGGTCAAAACGAGTAAGTCTGCCTTGGAAGGTTCTTCTTTTGCGTATATTTCAGAAGAGGAATCCACGATGACGGATATCGATAATGTGAATGTGATTTATGTGGCACATACACGTGCGGCGGATGTTTTGTATGTCATTACAGGAGATCCAACCAATTCTAAGGGCAATTACGCCAAGTTCCTGAATGGCTTTATTCAGACTCTGGGTGAAGATACAGAAAAGTGCCATGGCGAGTATTTGCCACAAGGTGAGGGTGAGTCCGAAGAAAAGAACGCCAAGCTGTCGTCTTTGAAAGTTTTTTGGTATGGCAACAAGGATTTTACCAACCCGAAGGCAAATGTAGAGAAGCAAAATCTTGCGTCTCTACCACAAGGGGAAAATCCTGCGGAGACGTTTCAGGAAACGTCTATGCCACTACAGGTGGGCCATTTGTTTTCCTCCGATTTCACCCTGAATTCTGAACAATTGCTCTGTGGTAGGCGTATGAGTGATAAGCAGGAGTTGGGTGTCTTTATTCATGATTTTTTGTCCAAATTACAGCTTTTTCCGCAAAATGAGGATGAACTGACGGAAGTGTTAGCGGAAATAGACAGAGCTGAAGATCGGGAAATATTAGGAACTGCAGTTCGTGAAATCATGAATGATCCCACTCTGAAACCTTATTTTGCGCCAGGGGTCACGGTCTTGAATGAAACCTCCATTTTGTGCCCCAATGGTCATCTTCGCCGTCCCGACCGAATCGTTTTTATGGATGATGAGGTGATGGTGATGGATTACAAGACGGGTAAGGAAAATGATGATTACCAGAAGCAGTTGGATGAGTATTGTGCGTTGTTGGAGCAGATGGGTTATAAGAATGTGCACAGCAGGTTGATTTACCTGTGAAAATCAAATTTGGATAAACTACCGGAGTTTTTTCAAGTCAATATATTATAATATTCACCTATGAAAAAAATACTTATTTGCGTTGTTTCATTGGGATTGGCACTGTTGTCGTTCGCTCAGGAACAACCTTCCCGTTTCAGCTTGGAAGACTGCTTGAAATATGCCGAAGAGCACAACTATACTCTTCAGAATGCCAGATTGGACCAGTCAGTCTCGGAAATCAATTACAAACAGGCCAAGTTGCAGATGTCACCTACGGTGTCGGCATCCGCTTCCCAAGGTTTTTCCAATTCGCACAGTTCCACCAATGGCGGTGTTGACTGGACTGGAAATTACGGGCTTTCTGCAGGTATTACACTCTTCAATGGCTTGAATACTTTCAATACAATAAAACAGCGGAAACTGAATATTACCCAGTCGGAATTGGCATTGGAGCAACAGAAGAACCAAGTCAATATCCAAATTGTGCAGGCTTTTCTGAATATCCTGATGAATGAGGAATTATCTGTCTATCAGAAGGAAGTGATTAATAAAAGCCGTGAACAGAAAGAGCAGGGGTATCAACGATATAAAGTGGGGCAGATTCTGGAAAGCGATTATCTGTTGTTGGAAGCGCAATATGTGTCGGATTCTGTCAATTATGAAAACACTTTGCTGGCGCTGAACAACAATTACATTACACTGAAAATCTTGTTGGCCATGAATCCCTCGGTAAATATCGAGTTGATAAAGCCTGATACCGCTGCCATGATGAGAAATCTGACCGTCCCGACTCTTCAGGAGGTGATTGACAAGTCCTTTGATTATTTGCCAGAATTGAAATACAGTAAAAATCGCATCGAGAGTGCCAATTATGATGTGAAAATCGCCAAGTCGTCCTATTATCCTTCCCTGAACTTGAATGCGGGTGTGAGCACGGGATATTCCGCAAAAAATGGGGATTTCGGTACCCAATTGGGCGAGCGCTTGGGCGAGAATGTGGGCCTGTCACTCAATATCCCCATTTACAACCAGAATCGCGCGAGAGCCAATGTGAAATTGGCGAAAATAGGAGTGCAACAGGCAGAGAATGACCTACTGGCCCAGCAAAACAACATTCTGCAGGATCTGGAGAAATATTATATATCAGTGAATGAGGCGGAGAATAATTATCGTGTGTCAACGATTAGAGAGAAAGCCTACGCTGCCAATTTCAATGCGTACAACATGAAATTCATGTACGGCACCATCACCGCCGCAGATTTGCTGACACAACAGAACAATTACCTTTCGGCCTTGAATACCTACATGCAGAACAAGTACTCATTTGTCCTGCAGCGCAAAATACTCGACATCCTGATGGGTGTCCCCGTGACCTTATAAAGCTGAAAGTTGAAAACTGAAAACTGAAAGTTGAAAGTGATGAGGTTGATGGTAACATTTTGGTGTTAAGACGGGTGGACGGGGAGACACTCACTGTGTTAGTTCGGGGAGACGTACATCATTTATCCGATAAGAAAATAATTCCCCTTCTTTTAGAAGGGGTGCTTGAAGGGCGGGGTAGTCATAAAGAACATAAAAACAAAAATAAAAAAACAACATAATGGAAGCAAAAAAGAAGAAAAAACTGATTATCTGGGGCATCATTGTGGCGGTGGTCATCATTTTGCTGGTGGCACTTTTCGCCTTGAAGTCCGGCAAATCACATGACATGATGCTCAATACCGAACCTGCCAAGCTTGACAGTATCGAGGTGACGGTAACAGCTACGGGCGAAATCCAACCTGTGTATAAGGTGGATGTGGGCACGCAGGTGTCTGGCAAGGTGGAGAAACTGTATGTTGATTTTAATTCGATTTGCTGGCCGAGTTGGACCGCTCCACTTTGTCGGAGCAAGTGCAACAGTCAGAGGCACAAGTGTCTAACGCACAGAGCAACTTGACACTGGCACAGCGCACATACGATAGAACCAAATCTTTGTTTGACAACAAGGCGGCCACGCAGGAAGCTCTGGATGCTGCTGAGGATGAGCTGATAAGGGCAAAAAACCAGTTGGTAACAGCCAAGTCCAATTACCAGAAGGCAAAAGTGGATTTGGGATATGCCATGATTTACTCACCGATTTCGGGAGTGGTGCTCAACAAGGCTGTGGAAGAGGGACAAACGGTGGCATCTTCTTTCAAC
>CACXXY010000138.1 GCA_902771655.1 uncultured Bacteroidota bacterium
CAGTTCACGGGAAATCAGGGAGTCTATTTTTTCGCCGGTTTGCAAATAGTCGTATAGTGGAGTGGAGCGGGCTATCACAATCAGTGCTCCGGTTTTGGAACTGGCCATGCGTTTGCAGGCGCGTACAATAGAGTCAATATCCTCGGCATAGTCTTCCGCCCGGAGTTGTTTATTCCGTCTGTTCTCAATGAATTTGGTGAAACGTGTGTTACCGATATAGGTGAGAAACTTACGGATTTCGGGCTGGTAAATGACAATCAGTGCGATCAAACCCACGCTGAAAATCTTGCCCAAGATGTCGGCAAACATCGTCAAATGGAAGTAGCGGGCCATCGTCCAGATGATAAAAACAATGAAAATGCCGAAGAAAACCTTCACGGCGCCAGTACCTCGCAAGAGACGGTACAGCCAGTACATCAATATGGCGACCAGCAGGATATCCACTGCATCGGAAAGGCCGAATTTCAAAAAACTTAATGCAGATAAAAACATCATTCAAAATTTTTGCAAAAATAATCAATTTTTCGATGTGGAGGTTTCTTCATTTATCATGTTGCACAAGTGGGAAAATATTTTGCCGTATGAAGAAAAAAGTGTACTTTTGCAAGCAGAAATCAGATGATAATATCGAAAAAAAAGAATCCTATTGCAGGAAAAGCTAAATTCCGGGAAATATGGCAAATCCGTTGAAACAGTTGGCTGGGGAAACCGCTATATATGGTTTTAGTTCCATTTTGGCGCGTATCCTCAATTTTCTTTTTGTGCCCATTTATACACGTATGCTCACGCAGGTGCAATACGGTGTGGTTACCGAATTTATGGCCTATATTGCCATTTTGCAGGTGGTTTTGGTGTTAGGCTTGGAGACGGGCTGCTTCCGCTTTGCCAACAAAGAAGGTGAGGATCCGCGCAAGGTTTACAGTGGCGCTTTACTCACGGTATTCGGCCTTAATTTGGCTTTTCTCGCCTGCATGGTAGCTTTCTCCGACCCTATTTCGGCAGCGTTGGGTTATCAGGGTTATCGTAGCCTTATCATCTATGTGGCCTCCATCTTGTTTTGTGACAGCATCACCGCCATTCTCTTTGCCAAGTTGCGACAGGAGCATAAGGCTGTGAAGTTCGCTGTGATCAAGACCATTAAAATTCTTACCGAGACAAGTGTCAATCTTCTGCTTTTCTTTGTATGGCCCAAACAACCGGATTTTACCTATCCCATTATAGCCATCTTCGTCAGCTGTGTGCTATGTCTTTTGCTGTTTATTCCCGATATTCTGCGTCTCAGACTTACCTGGGACAGCGGTGTGGTAAAACGTATGCTGCTATATGCGTTGCCGCTTATGGTGGCGGCACTTCCTGGCGTAGCCAATGATTTTATGGATCGTATCCTTTTCCGTTACTTTGACACTTCGGCTGAAGCCTGGCGCGCATCTTTGGGTGTATATCAGGCGGCTGTGAAGCTGGCGGTGATTATGAACCTCTTCATTCAGATGTTCCGGTATGCTGCTGAGCCTTTCTTCTTTCAACGGGCACGGGACAAAAACTCCAAGGAACTCTACGCCGTGGTGATGGAATATTTCATCGCTTTCTGTGGCTTGGTATTTCTGGGTGTGGTAGGGTACATCGACATTATATGCCTCTTTTTGGGTCCCGACTTCCGTGCCGGAATGGGTGTGGTGCCGGTAATGCTGCTTAGCTATATGCTGTTGGGCATGCTCTTCAATGTGTCCATGTGGTACAAGCTTTCCGGCCGTACCAATATGGCTATTTGGATTACCCTGGCAGGCTTGGCGGTCACTACTGTGGTGAATGTGGTGTTCATGCCGCTCTATTCCTATTGGGCTTCCGCTTTTGGCCACTTGGCCAGCTATTTGGTCATGTTTATCCTGAGTGCTTCCTTGGGGGCCAAGTACTATCCCATCCCTTACAAGTGGATGCGTATAGGCTTGATTTTCGTGTTGATGGGACTGGCATACGTAGGTTTGCGTTGGAGTTTGGACAACATTGATGCCCTGTGGCTGCGTCTGGTGCTGAATACCGCCTGTATTGGTGTTTATGCCGCCATAGCCTGGTTCTTCCTGCGTCGCCGGCCAGTACCTGTCGATGAACTCAATTGATGAATTAAGAAATTTTTGTATTTTTGTAAGTTGATTTGAACAAAAATGGCAAAAGAAAAAAATATACCGCAAGTCGCTATAAAAAACCGGAAAGCGGAGTTTGAATACTATCTGCTGACATCTTTTTCCGCAGGTCTGGTGCTTTGTGGAACTGAAATAAAATCTATTCGGGCAGGCAAGGCCAATCTTACCGACAGCTACTGCTCTTTCATCAATGGTGAATTATGGGTGCATAACCTGCATATCAGCGAATACGCCCACGGCAGCTATAACAATCATGAGCCCAAGCGTGACCGCAAACTGTTGCTCAACAAAAAGGAACTGAAAAAACTGATGAGCAAACTCAACGACCGAGGTACTACCATCATTCCTACCTTGCTGTGGATCAATGAAAAAGGCTATGCAAAATTGGATATTTCATTGGCAAGAGGTAAGAAAATGTACGACAAGCGTGAAAGTATCAAGGAGAAAGATAACCGCAGGGCCGCAGCAAGAGAGGAGGAATAGCTATGGAAGACGAAATGATGAATATGGATATCGAACGCTCGTATTTCAGTATTGGAGATACCGCCAAGATGTTTGGTCTCACTCCTGCCACTTTGCGTTTTTGGGAAAAAGAATTCACTGAAATCAAGCCTTTTAAGAATAAAAAAGGGGAGCGATATTATACCCGCCAGGATATAGATATCATCAAAACTATCCATTACCTGACCAAAACCAAGGGCTATACCCTTAAGGGTGCCAAGGAGGCTATGAAAAACAATTTCATAAAGGAGACCTGCAATGCCCATATCGCAAAACAATTTCATAAAGGAGACCTGCAATGCCCATATCGCGGATACGCTCCTCAAGGTCAAACAGTTGCTGTTGGAAATCAAGGAGGGATTATAATTCTTTTCCTATTGAGGCGCTGTGCGCATTGTCTCCGCTAATCGAATATCATCTCATCGCAGAAAATGTATGAGGGTTGGCCGGGAGCCTGATGCCACGAGGGCAAGGGACCTGCATTCTTCACCACCACACGGATATAGCGCGATTTGATGGTCAAGTCATTAAGCTGAAGCGTGAAAATGCCCGTCTTCTCGGCCGTATATTCCACATTGGGGACAGTCAACGTTTGATACAACGTGTAGTTCACACCATCTTTGGCGGTATATAATTCCACCGTCTGCGGACACATGATCCAGTCATGGATGTTTTGCAGAAAACGGGTTTTAAATTCATGAATGGCAGTGGTTTTCCCGAAGTCGAATTCCACGTCAATGTCGCTGCCCCAATAGCCCTGCCAACAGCCATCCAAATAACTTTCACTGCCGATAATGCCATCTGCCAATCCCATCTTGCCCGAAGCGGCATATTGCGGCCGGTATTCAGAGTAGGCCGTGTTGAGTTGGGCGATTTTCTGCAAGGCTTTGTGTATCAGGATGTATTTTTCTGATAAAACCTTCTCTTTGAATGGATTAAGCGTCATGGCATGTACCGTTGCGGACTGCGAAAGCACAAAAGGCGCATGGTAGTTTTCTCCTAACTGGGGTTCGCGACCGTCTATGGTATAGTAGATTTCCTGATCATTGAACAGCGTGCGGAGACTGACTTCAACCTCATTTTTTTCATTTTGTTTTGACGAGATGATGACATGATACGGAATATCCATCAATTCTTGTGCCAATTGGTCATAGCGCGCTTCCACAATGTTCCGGCAATAGGGACGGCACTCCTCGTCCCACAATTTCATATAGGTCAGCTTGGTTTCATGGAGCAAGTTGATGGTTTCCTGTATATCGGTTCTGATACTTTCTTCCGAGAACTGCTTATCACCTTGCAAATACTGGCTTATTTTATAGCGCAATAAGCCTATTCTGGAGGCGGCTTGCAGTCTGAGACAGACATACCAGGCGATCCGCTTGGCCGCGTCGTATTGGGGATTCTTGGGGTAACATGTTTCAGTTAGTTTATATTTATTTTTTTGACTTTCAATTAATTGAAAAGTTTTCTGATAACGCTCGTAGGTTTCCTTGCTGATTTTGGAGGGATAAAAATCCCATACGCTTTCGTACAAACCTAGACTGTTGAAGAAATTGGGTATATCCACATGTTCCAAGTCCTTCATCAACTGAAAACCATTGTCGGGCATCACAAAAGTATGGGAGAAAGCTTCGTTGAAAACCCGCAGTCTTTCTGTCCTCTCCTGGTCGGCCTTGGTGGGTTCTGTATTGCCAATGGGTTGCCAGCTCATCTCGGCAGCCCAGGCCATGCCGTGCCAGGTGCTGTTGAATAGCGATTCGCCCGAGTCGTCCCAGGCGGTGTTCATCATGCCAATAGCCCCATGCTGATAGCCATCGCGCACCAGGTTGGCAATGTTTTTGGTGTAAGTTTCCTCGCTGGGAAACACCGAGCCCCACATGCTCATGCCAGGTGCTACCATGAACTCAAATCCTTGGCGTTCGAAAGGTTCTATCATATCCGCATAACTGTCGGACGGCGAATAGCTCCAGATCAGCATCAACATGTCTTTTGGTAACTGCGAACTGATCACCGGATCTTTGGCGGCAATATCGCCCCACATCATCACCCGCTTGCCCAGCGGTTTCAGCACATCATACACCCATTGGATATGGCGGGCATAAACCTGTGAAGATCCTCCGTTGTTATTCACGTAATCCTTTGCGCGGCCGCTACCCAAGGCTTCAGTTTCGTCGCAATTGATATTGAAAAACGGCGACTGGTATGCCTTGGCTACCGTCTCTAACTCATATCGCAAGAAATCGTAGGTTTTGGGCTCGCCCGGATTCCAATTGTACTTGGTATCGGCCATAGGCTGGTAAAAGGGGATTTTGAAAGTCTCTTCGGCATGGGCAAAACACTGCTGGTTACCAATCAATTCAATATGAAAAATTTTGGCATAGTCTTCCAGTTCTTTTACCTCGGACGCAGTCAACCCGTCGGTGGGCGCAATATCGGGATATTTGTCCAACTTAAAAACATGTTCTGTATAAAGATTGAAGAAATTGAATTTATACTTAGCCAAGGTGGCGATAACACGTTTCAGGAACTCCATATTCGGGATAGGGCCTCGACTGATGTCGTCCATCCAGCCACGGTATTTCAGTTTGGGATAATCCACGATATACATACAAGGGATGCTCACCCGTCCTGACTCGTCCCTGAAATAGTGCAGCAACTGCTTCACACTTTGCTGCCCATAAAACAGGCCTTGTTCCGTGAGTGCCTGAATCAGAAACTTATCTGCTTTCACCTCCAAGATATATGCCTGATCAGCATTGGTATCAATGGGAAATGAAGTAATCAACTGTGTTTCGATAGCAGGCTGCTGATTATCCTTCAAGACATAATATCCGTCTTGAAAAGTCACGTGCTGGGGAGTGGGGATGATCCCAGTGGACTGGGCTTGTGAAAAAATAGCGCACAAGTTACATAAAATAATGATGATTAAGTATTTATGCATATTTTATTTTTTGTGTTCAATCATTTGTAACGATACTGTCATAATCGACTTCACCACCAATAATTCGACGCTTCTTGTGATAGGAGGTGGACAAGACGTTCTGCTCTTCGGATGTCCACTGACTGTTGATATCGGCGAGGTATAGCAACAACTGTGGAATGTTGTCAGACATTAATGGTCGTCCTGTAGCATCCTTAATCAGAGCAACTATATCAGGGTGTAACTCGGAATAACTTTGCGAGCACCATATCCATAGGGGCACCTCATATTCATTGCGGGCTTGATAGAAGTCTGGTTTTTGAAAAAGCCTCCCCTGCACAGGAAGATCATCATAGACCTCTTCTCCATGGTCGGGAATGAAAACAACGATTGCCTCCATAGACTCGTAGAATAACAAAAGGCTGTCAAGCACACGGTCATTGTAGCGCGTAGCATTGTCATAGTGCATTACTGTCAACATAGACTGTCTGTCAAGATTACGGTCTGCATAGTCTTCAACAGAGAAAAAAGCCTCCTCGCTTGGATAACGTTGACTATAATCGAAATGCTGTCCTTTGAGATGGATGATGTCAAGAGTGAAGGGGGTGATGGTTTTCTCGGCATAATATTCTGACAACTGGTGCACAATACCCATATCTTTTTGGGAAAAACGGCTATTACGATAGGTAAAGAGGGAATCGCTCATTTCCTTATCAGATAGAAAAAAGTTACCTGCAACACTGGTAGCTCCAGAAAAGACTCCTTTGATTCTGAATTGATTAGAAAAGAACGTCACCTCGTAGCCCGCCCGTTGAAAGAGGATAGGGAAGAGTATGCGATGGGCTAACGTTCCATCAGAATCATAGGGGCCTACAGCAAAAAGATGGAGAATAGCGTTACTGGTGATATTCCATGGGGTCACAGCATCCGTAAAAGGAAACAACTCGCCATTCTCCATGCGTTGTTGCTGCAATGGTGTAGTAGCGAGAGTGTAGCCATAAAGAGAGGAATGATGTTTGTTGAAACTCTCACCGATAATCAGCACAATATGCGGGGAGCAATGGCTTGTGCTGTCGATAGTGGCGCCATAAGTGTTGGCTCGTAGCATTTCCATAGCACGCATGGATACGTTGGTAGCTTGCCACGAATACGCAAGTCGGTGCAATGGCGTGGGCGTATTTTGGTGATAATCGCGGAAAATAAGGCTTTCCACAAAATCAGGATTGGCCCTATGCCTGAAAAACTGTAAGAAACGTATTGTAGCTGGCAACTCGACCACTAAGCATATAATCAGCAGTACTGTAATCACTATACAGGTGTGTCGACCCTTAGGAAAAAGGTGAAGTAAGCAGTTTTCAATTTTATTTTTTACAGCAGGAATATAGGATAATGGAAACAAAACACCTACAAGCAATAGTCCTATGATACGCCATTGGAAGAAAACATTCGGACCTGTGAAAGTGGACAGGAATTCGCTGGCTTCCGAAAGATTCGTCTGCGAAATAATGCTGAAAATATGTGGAGATATCGGTACTTTAAAGTAAATTTGACAGTATGCATCTACCAGACATACTACCACTACGGTTTCTCCAATTGCAATTTGTACCACCGTTCGTATAATCTTGGGCAATAAGGATGTGGGAATACTGATAAGAAATGCTGTCAGCAATGGAGTGGTCAAAATATGCCACGACAGCCTGTTCGTACAAATCAGACAGGCTGTCAGGATGGTAAAGAACAGAGGGCCAAATAGCCACCGAAACCTAAAAGAATCTGCAATTTGCATTACTCTTTATGCAACAAGCACAGTGTTTCCTTACTGCCATAGTGGTACTGGTACAAAACCATATTTCCACTGATGATTTCGAAATACAAAATCTCCGGATCTCCCGCCAAATAAGACCCATCTTCATCGTGAAGGGTGATACTTCCATTTTGACTGTCTGTCATGGTATAGTCAAAGGACATGTACAGATGTTCAACTTCGCCAGAGGGGGAATGGTAAAAATCCTCATACAATCCGGTTTTGTTAGCCGAAAAAGTAAGTTTATAATCTGTATTGCCTTCTGTACCAGACCAAACACCCACTACAAGCGAAGTGATGTCGTCGCTTTCATTATTCTTTTCATTTTTTTTGCATGAAACCACAGTCACGCACATTATGGTCAACACCATTATCGCAGCAGTGCCCCATGAGAGAATTTTCTTTTTCATGTTCTGATGATTTTTTGATCCAGGTCCCTATTGTTATCTGTAGTCACTAAGTCGGCAGAACCCCATAACCAGCTCAATGAAAAAACAATGTTAGATTTTCGTCTGCAAATATACAATTTTTTTTGATTATTGCTTTTCTGAGAAAAATTACATTTACTGCTGTTTTCTCCCCCTCTATTCTGGTGAGGCCGTTTCGCGGCGGTCGTATTCACCGCTTCGGCGCAAATTCAACCCGCGCCGCAACCACATACCCGTGTCCATCATTCCCCCAGGGTAAGGTGCTCGTTCCTCGCACCATAACCCTGGGCTACCGAGCCCAGCAGGCCTACGGCCTGCACACATTGGCGAGGTACAAACACATGGCAGAATGCACAGCTGTTGGAGGGCGGACAGAGCGGGTGGCATTCATGTCGGCTTGATCTTTTGGTGACTTTTCGATCAAGCGAAAAGTCACGGAAAAAAATAATTAAATGCAAAATTCATGCGGTAGCTGTGGATGCGTAGTGCTTCCACAAAAATTAATCTCTCGGTGATAGATTCGGAAAATTTCCGTACCTTTGCACCCCATTTTAAAATATAAAAATATATGAGTTTTTTAGGCAAACTTTTCGGGACAAAGGCAGACCGAGACTTGAAAGAATTAAAACCTTATCTCGAGAGAACATTAGCGGCATACGAGACC
>CACXXY010000139.1 GCA_902771655.1 uncultured Bacteroidota bacterium
CATGGCCTCTTTCGACTTTGGATACAAGATTGCCGCCGTCCGTGACTGGCTGTTTGAGCAAAGCAAATAATCGCCTGACACACCGCCAATGGCACAATAATTCTTGAATTTCAGCGTTAAGACAATAAAATGTTGATATGTTTTGTGTTGATATGTTGATACGTTGATATGTTGATATGATGCAAGTCGGATAAACTTATCAACCTATCAACGAACAACAATAAATCATATACTTATCAACTTATTAACGACAAAGATAATATGATACGGTTAAATTGTTTTTTCCAAGCCAATGACAGCGAGCAGTACAAGACCGCCCTACAGGCGGCTATAGCCCTTACCGAACACTCGCAGAAACACGAGGGATGCATTGCCTACGATGTATTCCAGAGTGCCACACGACCGGATGTGTTCATGATTTGCGAGACATGGAAGGACCTTGCCTCGCTCGACAAGCATTCCAACACGCCGGAGTTCAAGAAGTACTCACCCATGATGCGCCAATGCGGCCAGATGAAAGTGGAACGTTTCGAAATGTGAGCACAGCGGGATTTGTCTATTCATGGTTTTTACCCCACAAGAACAACTCCTGCTGGAACGCATACAGGGCATGGACGAACATGATCTGGCCACTGGCATTGTGCCCATCTGCGACGTGTTGGACATCCTCGGCTCGCGCTGGAAAGTGGAAATCCTCACTGGTGTGGCGCGAGGGCACTGCCGTTTCTCGGAATTGAAGTCTTTTCTCTACGATATTTCGGAGAAGATGCTGGCCAGCGGACTGCGAGAGCTGACCGACTTGCAACTCATCGAACGCACCGTCCGCTTTGGCTACACCAACCGCGCCGAGTACCGCATCACGCGCCAGGGGCTGCGTCTGTTCAACGTCATCTTCGCCATGCAGGAGTGGGGCGAAGACTACCGCAAGGAAGTTTTAGGCATCGTGAATCGCTCACCAAACGGTGAGTGATGGCTTTCGTGTCGGAAAACAGTCGTATTTTTGCAGCCGTAAACAATCAAATAATCACAAGCAATGAAACACATCAAACTGCTGGCCACCAGCATCGTTATGACAACCCTGGCTTTTGCCGGATGCAGCAACGGGAATCAACAAAAAGAAGAAAACAATATGAAACAACAACTCGTTTTGACTCAGGAGTGGGACAAGGTGTTCCCGCTGAGCGAAAAGGTGAACCACCGCAAGGTGACGTTCGAGACACAGTACGGGCTGACTTTGGCAGCCGACCTCTACACGCCAAAGAATGCCCAGGGCAAGCTGGCGGCTATCGCCGTGAGCGGTCCCTTCGGTGCCGTCAAGGAGCAGAGCAGCGGACTCTATGCCATGCGGATGGCTGAGCGTGGTTTCGTGGCATTGGCTTTCGACCCGTCCTATACTGGCGAGAGCAGCGGAGAACCCCGCCGCACCGCCTCGCCCGACATCAACACCGAGGACTTTTTGGCCGCCGTCGACTACCTCTCTAAACTTGGAAATGTCGACCCCGAGCGCATCGGCATCATCGGCATCTGTGGCTGGGGTGGCATTGCACTCAACGCTGCTGCTGCCGACACCCGCATCAAGGCCACCGTCGCCTCCACTATGTACGATATGAGCCGTATCAGCGGTAACGGCTATTTCGACAGCGACGACAAAGAGGAGTCGCGCCATGCTGCCCGAGAGGCAATGGGCAAACAGCGTCTTTCCGACCCTATGGCAATGGCTGGCGGAGTTGTCGACCCGCTGCCCGAGGATGCCCCGCAGTTCGTCAAAGACTACCACGCCTATTACAAAACCCCGCGCGGCTATCACAAGCGCAGCGGCAACAGCAACGACGGCTGGCGCACCATCGGCACCCAGGCCTACGCCAATGCCCGCTTCCTCTACTACATCAACGAGATTCGCTCTGCCGTCCTCGTGATGCATGGCGCGGAGGCCCATTCGCGCTACTTCGGCGAGGCTGCCTACCATTATATGGTGGATGGAAAGGCAGAAGGCTACAACTTTGTCGGCAAACCCAATCCTAATCCCGACAACAAGCAGCTACTCATCATCCCTGGTGCCACCCACTGCGACCTCTACGACGGTGGCGAAGGCAACTACATCCCTTGGGACGCGCTGGCCGAGTTCTTCAGCAAGAACTTATTAAATTGAAAGTTGAAAGTTGAAAATTGAAAATTAGGCTGCCGCACAACGTATCAACATATCAACGTATAACGTGCGATACAATGAAAACGGAGATAACTCCCCAAGACAGCATCCGGGCTGAAGCATTCCGTCTGTGGATGTCATCACCCATGCCGATGGTCACGTTGGTAAAGACACTTGATGTGGGCCACATTGTCCGAACCAGCAAGCGAATGGGCATCAAGTTCAATACGTTAATGTGCTGGTGCATCGGCAAGGCAGCCAAAGACATTAGGGAATTTTATATTCTACCTGAGCATGGTAAGCTGTTCCAATATGACAAACTTGCCATCAATGTTATCGTGAATAATAGCAAAGGGGGTATAAACTCTTGCGACATACCCTATTCTGATAACCTACAACAGTTCACCAATGATTATCGGGAACTGACTGCAGCGAGTGCCAATGAGTGCAAGAGTTCATTCCTTGAGGAACGCATGATCATTGGCACTTCAGCCATGATAGCGACCGAGCTCGATTGTATCGTCAACCAATATACGAACCAGTTCAGTAATCCAATGGTGATGTGGGGAAAGTATCGCAAAGGGCTGTTACGAACAACGCTCCCAGTGTCATTCCAGTTCCATCATGTTCAGATGGATGGTGGCCAAGCAGCTACATTTCTTGATGAACTTCAAAAGGCAATAAAGACGTTATGACCATTACATATTAGCCGACCGCTTCAACAAGAATCTATAACATGATATAAAAATACTAACTCACAGATTATTCATGAAACAAATTGTCCTATTATTAGCATTAGCTGTCTTGTGTTTGTGTTCCTGCGGCTCCAACGCATCAAAGAATATGATAACCGAAAAAATGGCATACGAAGGTGTGAGTAACTATTGCCACAGCGAGTATGACTGGACTGTGGCCGAAGACAATCCAGACATCATGACTCTCGAGATGGGCGAGGAGACCGACTCTGCCTATCAAGTGGTGTTCCGCAGCTATACAGGAGCACTGGTCTATTTCAACGTCGATAAAGCCAGCGGCTCTACAAGAATGGAGGAGTATGTTCCCGCACTTGATATCAGGAATGACGCAGGGACCATTAATCTATTCGACTACATTTAACACATTAATTCGGAAATGATTTATCGTTGTCCGTTGATATGTTGATAAGTTGATCCGACTCGCATCATATCAACATATCAACTTCTAACATTAACACATTCCTATATGATTCTGCACAAGAAAACGTTCCACGAACTGACCACCGACGAGCTATACGAACTGCTGAGAGTGCGTAGTGAGGTCTTTGTGGTCGAGCAGAACTGCGTCTATCAAGACCTTGACGGCGACGACCAGCAGTCCATTCATTTATGGCTGACCGTCGAAGACAAGGTTGTCGCCCTGGCTCGTGTATGCCCTGCCGGAACCCACATGAAAGAGATTTCCATCGGCCGAGTCATCACCACCGAGCGCGGCAAAGGTTATGGCAAGCAAATCATGCTTCATGCCATCGATGCAGCCGTGGAACATTTCGGTGCAACGCACATCGATATCGAGGCATAGGAATATGCAAGAGGCTTCTACGAAAGTGTTGGATTCAAGCAGTCGTCCGACACCTTCATGCTCGACGGCATTCCCCACATTAGAATGACTTGGACAAAAACGGCAAACAGATAATTACAATGGATTATAGAGAAGAAGCGATTAGAATTCGTCAATTCGTTAATGTGTTAATTCGTTAGTCATTTTGAATTCGTTAATTCGTTAATCATTGTTGCGCCAAAGACTAACACATTAACACATTCAAAGACTAACACATTAACACGTTTACACATTCTAAAATGCCCCTTTCGAATGGCGGTTGAAAATAAATTTCGCTAATACAAATAAATGTGTACTTTTGCAAATTGAAAGCTAGGCCCATACGCCGCTGAAACTGCCAACCGTGATAAAAAACTGATATATGAGAGAGCAAGTTACTAAAACAAACTAAAAAAGAACGCGACGAAGAAGCGAACGTTTTCGATAAGCCGAGTGTAGAGGGCAAATCACGCAGTGTTTGCACTATGCCGAGGCGAGAAAACGACTGTTGTTAAGAAACAAACTTTTATATAAAACGATAAATATAGTTATGTCAGAGAAAGAGCTTAATGCATACCGATTGACATCGATGGAAGAACCAACCGACGAGATGCTTTCCGCCATTATGCGTGAAGCTGCCGAAGAGGCCACCTTACGCTGGAAGGCCGCCGAGCAACGTTTCTTTCAAGAAATCAATGATATGGTAGCACGCCAAAGAATCGCCGATGCTGTATGATTCGTTGACCGGACGTATGTTTACGACAACTCCATTGATGGAAGCGAAGCCCAATTGCTTTTCCGAATGACTGCTGGTGAGATAAAAAAGCAATACACCGACAACATACCCTTTTGGGCCGCACCAATATACGGAAATAAATAAAATGTGCGTTTGCACCACGAAACAAAAACTGAAAGTATGGCATAAAACAAAGGATTAGAATAGAAATAAAGACATATTGAGCTTGACGCTCTTGTTCTCTTACCGCAAAGTCTGGAAAACTATTGCCAATGTGTGAGAATAAGGAAGCGGAAGTTCACGCGATTAGGCGTGATCCCTTTCGGCACTTATTTACACATAAGGTATTCCAGACACCAGCGGTAAAAATAAGCGGCTACCAATAGAAAGAGTTTGCGCCTTTCTTATTGCCCTTAAACATCGGCTTCCGGCTCAATGGCTGGAAGTCGAAATTTGTTTAACCACTATAAAACTGAAGAGGCAATAGGATAAAACTGCCAGACAAAAAATGAAAAAGACAATGAAAAAAACAACTAAAGTGTTGTTGTGTTTGATTGCAACATTAGGAATGGTGTCTTGTACTCCTGAAGAAAAAGATGAGTTCTCGTTAGTTGGGAAAACGTATGCTGCAACAAAGTATTATGGTTCATATGGAACCGTCTTTGATTCCTACACTGCTTACTATGTAATTAGGTTTACGTCTTCAAGTACCATTGAATGTTCTGACAGAAAAAATGGCATTCATGGAGAATTACTCGGTAGCCGCGGGAAAATCGTCAACGGTACCTACACGTTAAACTATCCCAACATTCACCTTGAATATGATGACCCAATGTTCTCTTCAAATCATCATTCTGAAGATGGAGTCTTTGTCGATGAAAGTTGCTTCCGTATTGGAGACAAGGATTATGTTCTATATTAATTTGAACTATGAAATCATCATCTGCGTCATTATTTCACTATACCAAAAAAGCAAATGGTTTGTTCGGTATTATTGAACATGGTTTTCGTTATAGCTATTGTTTCGAGGTATTCGATGAAACCATTTCTCGGTTTATATACCGTCCAGCTGTTGAAATGGCAAAACTATTATGCTCATACGAAGAGAAATATGGCATCGCTATTCCAATGA
>CACXXY010000140.1 GCA_902771655.1 uncultured Bacteroidota bacterium
TTCTCCTTCGGTGACCAGATGGAATACGTGGGCTACGCCATCATTAACGGCACTGAAGCGGAGAGTCAGCATATAACTCAAGCGCAAAATGCTTCACAGGCAATTATTTTGCAATTTGCTGAAATAGGCGGCGGCACCTTGCAGGATGGCCAACCTTGTTCGGGAGTAGCCACGGTGATCGATATAGACAATAATATTTACAACACAGTACAAATTGGCAACCAGTGCTGGATGAAGGAGAACCTGCGCACGACACGTTATGCAAATGGCACAAGCATTGCTTTAGGGAGTAGCACAAGCACCACAACGCCTTACCGTTATTATCCCAATGCTGACCAATCCAACGTATCCACATACGGTTATCTATACAACTGGAAGGCGGTGATGGGCAGCTCAACCTCCAGTAGTGCCAATCCCAGCGGTGTTCAGGGTATATGTCCAACAGGCTGGCATGTTCCGAGTGATGTGGAGTGGACACAATTGACCGATTATGTGAGTAGCCAGAGCCAGTATGTATGTGGTGGTAATAACAGCTATATAGCCAAGGCATTGGCATCCACAACGGGATGGAGTAACAGTACAAATACTTGTGATGTTGGTAACAATCCAAGTTCCAATAATGCGACTGGTTTCTCGGCCTTTCCCGCTGGAGGTTACCAATACAACTCGGGCGTCTATATAAGTTTCGGCTATCTCACCAGATTTTGGAGTGCTACGAAGACCATCGGCAACCCATACTACCGTGAACTTCGCGGTGATTACGCATATGTGGTCAGAAGTGGCGATGAAGATTACAACGGTCATTCAGTCCGTTGTGTGAACGATAATTCAAGTGGCGCCTGTCTACCTGTGGTGACCACTAATATCGTCAGTAATATTACAACCACTACTGCCAGTTGCGGTGGGAATGTCATCTTCGATGGTGGGGCAACTGTTACAGCCCGTGGCGTGTGCTGGAGCACTGTCCATAATCCCACCACCAGCAACAACCACACCACCAATGGTACAGGAACGGGCAGTTTCACCAGCAGCCTTACGGGACTAACTATTGGTACAACTTACTACGTACGGGCTTACGCCACAAATAGTGTGGGGACAGCTTACGGTGAGGAGGTGAGTTTTGTTGCTGCGTTATTGCCCGTCGTCAACACTGCAACCCCCACTAATATAATGGGAACTTCTGCTATCTGCGGTGGCAATGTCACTTCCGATGGAGGGGCTACCGTTATAGCTCGTGGCGTATGCTGGAGTACCTCGCCCAATCCGACCATCATCAGCAGTCACACCACCAATGGTACAGGAACAGGCAGTTTCACCAGCAGCCTTACGGGACTTACTATTGGTACAACTTACTACATACGGGCTTACGCCACCAATAGTGTGGGAACAACATACGGGGAAGAAGTAAGTATTATCACTCCCAATTTTCCAACTGTCTTTACCAATACAATACCCATCATAACTTCTACTTCCGCCACCTGCGGTGGCAATGTCACTTCCGATGGCGGGGCTACCGTTACGGCTCGTGGCGTGTGCTGGAGTACTTCGCACAATCCGACCATTATCAGCTACCACACTACCGATGGTACAGGAACGGGCAGTTTCACCAGCAATATTACGGGGCTCAACGCCCACACTACCTATTATGTGCGGGCGTATGCTACTAACAGTACAGGTACATCTTATGGTACAGAAAGAAGCTTTACTACTCATAATAATAATGACGATGGCCAACCTTGCCCGGGAGTGGCCATAGTGACCGATATAGACAATAACACATACAACACAGTGCAAATCGGCAACCAGTGCTGGATGAGGGAGAACTTGCGCACCATTCGTTATACCAATGGCACATACATTGCTTTGGGAAGTAGCACAAGTACCACAACGGCTTACCGATATTATCCAAACAACAACTCATCCAACGTTTCCACATACGGTTATCTGTACAATTGGAAAGCGGTGATGGGCAACTCTTCCTCCAGCAGTACCAACCCCAGCGGAGTACAAGGTATTTGTCCTACAGGTTGGCACGTGCCGAGTTATGCGGAGTGGACACAGTTGATTGATTATGTGATCAGCCAAAGTCAGTATGTGTGTGGTGATAATAACACGTATATAGCCAAGGCTTTGGCATCCACTATAGGATGGGATAGCTATTCCTACACATGTGCTGTGGGCGACAACCCAAATGCCAACAACGCTACAGGTTTTTCTGCTCTTCCCGCTGGCATCTACTATGGCGACTACGACCGTTTCGGCAACAGCGCCCACTTTTGGAGTGCTACGGAGATGAATGATGTCAACCATGCACACGGCCCCTATTTATATACAGCTAGCACCTACGTGTATGTGACGGGGGGTAACTACAAGGCCTTCGGGGTCTCAGTCCGCTGTGTTCGCGATGAGAATGGTTCCTCTACAATCCAATTGCCTACCATCACCACCTCTTTAGTAAGCAATGTGGCGGAAACTTCTGCTTCGTGCGGTGGCAATGTCACTTCCGATGGAGGTGCAAGCATTACGGCACGTGGCGTATGCTGGAGTACCTTGCAGAATCCGACTATAAGCGGCAGCCATACTACAGATGGTATAGGAACGGGCAGTTTTACCAGCAATATTACTGGACTTTCGTTCAACACCACGTACTATGTGCGGGCATACGCCACCAATAGTGTGGGAACGGCATACGGCAATGAGGTAAGTTTTACCACATCAAATAGCGGCACCTCGCAGGATGGCCAACCTTGTTCGGGATCAGCCACGGTGACCGATATAGACAATAATATTTACAACACAGTGCAAATTGGCAACCAGTGCTGGATGAAGGAGAACCTGCGCACGACACGTTATGCAAATGGCTCAAGCGTTGCTTTAGGGAGTAGCACAAGCACCACAACGCCTTACCGTTATTATCCCAATGCTGACCAATCCAACATATCCACATACGGTTATCTATACAACTGGAAGGCGGTGATGGGTAATTCATCTTCCAGCAGTGCCAATCCCAGTGGAGTTCAGGGTATCTGTCCTACAGGCTGGCATGTTCCGAGTGATGCGGAATGGACACAATTGACCAATTATGTGAGCAGCCAGAGCCAGTATGTGTGTGGTGGAGCCAGTACATATATAGCCAAGTCCTTGGCCTCCACAACGGGATGGTATAGTAATACAGTCACTTGTAATGTTGGCTACGCTCCAAGTTCTAACAATGCGACTGGTTTCTCGGTCCTTCCCGCTGGCAAGTACTACGGCGACTACAGTCTTTTCGGCTACAGTACTGAATTATGGAGTGCTACGGATGGCTATGATGACACCGCCGCATACTATCGCGGTCTCTACTCTTTTGGCAACAGCGTGGGCAGGTACAGTTCCCTCAAGGACGCTGGGTGCTCAGTCCGTTGCCTTCGTGATTAGAGCAGACCTCACACGCGCAGAACGCAAAAGCGGTCTGTCAGGTAATCCTGCCGAAAGGCGGGCGAAAATCGGAACGGTACAGTCATGGAATCTCTGACGAGGCTCTATTTGCGGAAAATTTGTTCTAAAAATTTCCAAAAGCGCATGTTTCGTCGTCATTTTTTGGGCTGTATGAAAACATGCGTTTTTTTTACCCTTTGTGTTTTCTTGTGAAAAAATGTAATTTTTAAAACACTGATTTTTAGGAAATTACACTCATAAAACTATTGATTTTCCAAAATTAATGTGGTATATTTGCTGGCAGTATATCATCAAAAAACAAAACACAATGGAAAATCAATCACAAAATCAATTACTTCCTGAGGTTGAACAGAAAATCATCACCTTGAGAAACCAGCAGGTGATATTAGATGCAGATGTGGCCGAACTCTATGAAGTGGGAACAAGAGACATTAACAAAGCCGTAAAAAACAATCCAGAAAAATTTCCTCAAGGGTATATTTTCGAAATTAGTGAAGTCGAAAAAAATGAACTGGTGGAAAATTTCCACCGGTTCGACAGACAAAAACATTCCACGGTTCTTCCCAAAGCCTTTACCGAAAAAGGACTCTATATGCTGGCCACCATATTAAAGAGTCCTAAAGCTGTGGAAACAACCATTGCCATCGTAGAGGCCTACTCCAAGTTGAAAGAATTATCCCGTGTGATTGTGGAAGTGCCACAATACGAAGAAAATCAGCAGGAACAGAAAATCCTACTGCACCGGGGTGGACAATTGGTGGAGGAAATCCTGTCGGATATGCTTCCCAAACAAAGCAGCGAGACCTCCTTTGAACTAAACCTTGCGATGTTCAAATTCAAGCATTCCATAAAACGTGAAAATGCCGATGAAATCAAACAACTTGAGGCAAAAGTGGCGGAGCTAAACAAAGCTTTACAAGAGCTGAAGGGATTAACAGCGAATGATGCTTGAAAGTCTCGTATGTGATTTCATAAAAAAAATGGAACCTCTGACGAGGTTCCAGCGCGAGGTTCGGAAGAAAACAATGTCATATGTGTATTTTGCGGTATAACCTTGATGCGCAGTAATTCTTCCAAATTTCTCCGAAATCAATTTTTGCGCTGCCAAATTTTGGCATCGAAAAAATAGCATATTTTTACCCGTTTGTGGTTTTACATAGAAAAAATGACTACTTTTTTAAAAAAAGATGTAAATTTAACACGTTGATTTTCAATAAAATAATTTTTAAAAAGACTTGATTTTGCATTTTTGTTTTTGTATCTTTGCTGCCTTATTAAATAGTAAATTATACGGAAACAGAAACCGCATTGAAGCCTATAGAAAATATCATTGAGACCATCCGCTCCCGAATTTACGAAATAAGAGGGCGAAAGGTAATGCTTGACCGAGACCTCGCCGATTTGTATCACGTAGAGACCAAACGTTTGAATGAAGCAGTAAAAAGGAATAAAGAACGATTTCCTCCTGATTTTATGTTTCAATTGTCGAAGGACGAATTTCAGGATTGGAGGTCACAATTTGTGACTTCCAATGATTGGATGTCGCAAATTGCGACTTCCAATAGTTTGATGTCGCAAACCGCGGTTTCAAATACAATAAAGATGGGGATGCGAAAACAGCCGTTCGTTTTTACAGAATTAGGAGTTTCTATGCTTAGTTCAGTATTGAAATCCAAGGAGGCTATCCAAATGAACATCAATATCATGCGGGCGTTTGTGATGATGCGGCAGGCATTGTCAGAACTGTCGGCAACTAATTTGCGGGTGGAACAGCTTACAAGACGTGTTGATGACCTCAGCCACTATGTGGATGACATTCTTCGCTACCAAAATGACATCAACGAAGCCACTGCCCTACAAATAGACCTTATTCAAGATTCTTTGGCGGAGCTTCATGCGGAAAAGACGGAACGTGACGAGAAAGATTCCCGCAGGAGAATCGGATTTCGGATTGAAACTGACCCCTGATCACTATTCCCTGACCCCTGTCAACGGTATATGCCCTTTCGCCTTGTTCTCCTTCACCACCTCCTTCATCCGATCCAGCGTTTCTTTGGTAAAGAATGCTTCTGTCAGTTTCTCACTGATGTAGGTTACCGCTGCTTCAGAGGGATGGCAGAGGTCGGTAGCGTAGAAGCGGTAGT
>CACXXY010000141.1 GCA_902771655.1 uncultured Bacteroidota bacterium
TGTTGCCGGAGGTGTTGTGTGTAGAGATGGAAGGTGCTGCTGTGGCACAGGTTTGTCAAGAGTTTGGGATGCCGTTCACGGTAATCAGAATCATTTCCGACAGGGCCAATCACGACGCCCGTGTTGATTTCGGCCGTTTTACCAAGGCCGTAGCCAACATCTATTCCAGAGCCATTATTGAGGAGCTGACACGAGGGATGTTCTGACTTTTTTTGGTCACTTTTCGCTTGATCGAAAAGTGACCAAAAGATCAAACCTACTTTTTCTCTTACACTTTTCCCTTGATGGAAAAGTAACCAAAAGATCATACCGACTTTTTCTCTCACACTTTTCCCTTGATGGAAAAGTAACCAAAAGATCAAGCCGACTTTTTCTCTCACACTTTTCCCTTGATGGAAAAGTGTGCAAAAGATCAAGCCGACGGTAAGTGCAGCCACACATGCCCGCTCCCCCCAACCGTCGGCATCGCCTACGCACGCAGCGCCTTCGCCCGATGACACCCTTTGTTTCTTCTGTGACTATCCTTTTACACAAGCCATACAAGGTGCCCGCCTTTCATATCGTGGCCGCACCGCATGTCGGCTTGGCCTCCCCACAAATACTTAATGTCGTAAAAAAATTAGGTTTGAGAAACATAATGTTTGAGAAACATAATTATTTGCTTTTGATCCGGCCCGGGAAACGATGTCATCATCAACCATGCCGGCATGCCGAAGGCATGGCACGCGCCGTCAGGCGCAATTAACACCATACAAGCAACAGCGTTGCGCAGTGTGGTGTTAACACAAGCGAAGCATAGTACGGTGCAATATATACCTGTCATCACCCGTGCCGGCATGCCGAAGGCATGGCACGCGCCGTCAGGCGCTATTAACACCATACAAGCAACAGCGTTGCGCAGTGTGGTGTAACGGAAACCGTCAGTACAGGCATCTCGAAGAGATGCCACTAACACAATAATCTAACTATCTCCTCGTTGCTATCACAAAAAACACATACCCATGAGCTACACACAGACATCTTATCACATTGTCCTCCGCACACATCGCAGCATCCCCGCTATAGTTGAGGCCCACGAGCGAGAACTATACTCCTATTTTACAATAAAAAAAGGCGCTCTTGCGAACGCCTTTTCTTGTTTTTTTATGTGAAAACTACTCCCCTACCTTCACCAACTCAACATCGAATACGAGGGGGGCGCAGGGAGGAATGGCTTGGTTGCCTCTTTCGCCGTATGCCAGCTTGGAGGGTATCAACAGAACCGCCTTCTCGCCTTCTTTCATCATGGCAATGCCTTCGTCCCATCCGGGAATAACCTGGCCTTGTCCCAACACGAACTCGATGGGTTCGCCACGCTTGACGGAGTTGTCAAATTCGGTGCCGTCAAGCAACTTGCCCACATAATGCACACTTACTTTCTTGCCAGCCATCGCCTGAACTCCCTTGCCGGCTTTCTTGGAAATAAAATACAAACCGCTGGCTGTAGGAGCCACTTTGATTTTGTTCTTGGCAATGTAATTCTGCATCAGAGAGTCTTCAGCAGCTCTGGCCTGGGCTATGTATGCGTTGTATTGCTCCTCCTGGGCCTGCATTATGGCGTCAACTTCCGCTTTCGGCATCAACTCGGTCATCTTGAAAGTAAAGTACAACTCCTTCTTGTCAAAGGGATTGCTGCCACCCATGTAATGGAAGAAAGTGTCAGCATTCAGTATGAAAGTGGCACTGTCGCCCACATGCATCATGCGGATGGCATCATATACGTCACCATTGTAAATGGATTCCTGAACCAGTTCCTGAATGGGAACGGAAGGTACCAAAATGGAGTCTTCCAACGACAATTGGTAAATCAAACTTACCACATCACCAGTCTGAGCCTGTACGGAATCTTTGTTCAACACATAGAATTTGTAGTAAAGACCAGACTCTTTGTCCTGTTTGTAACCTTTGTGCTTGCTGCACGAGCTGAAACTGAACACAAATGCCACAGCCAACAAGGCCAACATGATTTTTGAAATTGTTTTTTTCATCTTTTTTTCTTTTAAAATATTATAAATTAGTGATTTATGATTTCAATATTCATTATCAGGGCTTCCCTGCCTTTGATTTTATCGCCATCGCCACCTGCCCCGTATGCCAAATGCGAGGGCACCACCATACGGACCTTGGCACCTGGTGACACCAGCTTGGCCACCTCATGCAAGGCCGGAATCTCCTCACTTTTCTCTACCCTGAAGGTCTTGATGCCGTCGGTCTCCGAATCGTAAATTTTCTGACCCGACAACAAGGCAATGGTGTATTTCATGGCCACACTGTCACCTTCCACAAAACACGCGCCAGTGCCAGGCGACAGCACCTCGTAGCACAAACCCGTACCCGTTTCCTGCATGTTCCAATGATGACGTTTGATGACCAGCTCTATTTCCTCCGTTTCCAATGCCAATATCCGCTTGTTGCCTTCCACGTATGGGTCAAAAACTTCTTCCTGGACCTCTGAACTATGCACGTTGACTACCCCCGTCGCTTTCTGGCGGCAGGAAGTGAAATTCATCAGCATGAATACTGATAAAACAATGGTAATCAGCTTAATACAGTGTTCCCTCATATTCATCCAATACTTGTTCAAACAAGGCAATAGCGTCCTCTAATTTGCCAAAATAGTCGGCGGCGGAGGCGTTGCGATGGCCACCCCCGTTGAAATGCTTGCGGGCGAACAGGTTGACGTCGAAAGAGCCTTTGGACCGGAATGAAATATGGATACGGTTGCCACGGTCTGAGAAGAAAGCGGTGAAAATAATGCCTTTCATCGACAAGCCATAGTTTACAAATCCCTCTGTATCACCAGTTTTGTAGTTGTTATTCTTCAAATCATCGGCATTAAGATAAGTATAAGAGGTGGCTTTTTCTCTCATCACTTTCATGCGTTGACTAAGCAAAAGTCCCAGCAGTCGCATACGGCTTTCCGAATAGTTGTCATACACTAAACGGTGGATTTCCTCGCCATCCACACCTTTTTTAATCAACTGATGCACAGTAGTGTAAGTCTCGGAATAATTGCATGAATAAGTCAGCGATCCGGTATCAGTGATGATGCCTACATACAAGCACTGGGCAATGGCTAACGACAGTTTCTCCTTGCCATATTTCAGTTTTTTATACAGAAAATTATATACCAGTTCCGAAGCGGAGGTTGTCTTGGTACAGGAATACATGACATCACAGTCGATTTCCGGACTCACATGATGGTCGATCAGGATTTTGAAAGCCTTGGATTTGACAATCTGACCTTCCAGGATTTTTCCCGCACGATGAGGGGCATTCATATCCACTACAAACAGCAGGTCGGCTTCTTTCATGATTTTCTTGGCCAGACTGCCATGTCCCTGTTCCACCACAATATTCTCACTGCCGGGCATCCACGCCAGAAAATCCGGAAAGTTGTTAGGAATGATCACATGCACCTCTTTGCCCTCGTTTTCCATGAAATTGTACAAAGCGAGCGAAGAGCCGATAGCGTCACCGTCGGGGTTGTAATGCGAGACAATAGCGATTCTCTTTGCCTCAGCAATGGCCGCACGCGCCTTTTCTATTTCAACCTTATTCAATGTTCCAGAAATTTTTAATCTGCAAAAATACGAAAAAAAATAAGCCAATTAGCAAATAAGCAAATTAGTTAATTGGTAAAGGGTTTTAATGCACTAATTATCAATGTATTAATATGCCAATTTAGGGGTTAGGAATTAGTAATCAGTGGTTAGTGTTGAATTTTGAATTTTGAATTCTAAAATTTGAACTATTCCTACGAAAATTGGCATCAACAAATAATGATATGGGGATTTTATGTATATTTGCAGATTCAAAATCAGAATAAAAATGAAAAAAACACTATTACTTTTGCTTTGTGTGGTGTGCTTGCTTTCCGTTTCAGCACAGGAAAAGAAAATGCAGAAAGAATATAAGGCCAGTCCCACCATTGAGGCATCAGGCAGTTTCAACTTCGGCATATACAACAAAAACGATGTCAAAGCTATCGGCATACAACGAAAAATCATGTATTCTGCCGGGGTTCTGTTAGGTTGTGACATAGCTATGTCCCATGGTGTTCTTATGTTGCAATACGGTTTTCTGATTAGCAACAACGATTTTAACTATGATGGTTATTATCAAACACTTACATTTAAATCGCTTGCCCTCGATATGCCATTGCTCATCGGTTATGCCTATCGTATCAACAATAATTACTCGGTGTCTTTCTCCGGAGGTTATGTGACAAAATATATTTTCAAATTCAGTAATGGGTTTCAAGAAGGCAAAGATAAGCTATACGCGTATGGCATGCATGGTGCCATCGGATTCTGCTACCATGCCTCACCTCATTTCACGCTGCGTGTGGAACCGTTTTTCGAGTATTTCTGGATGCACCCAGATTATTATGGCTCTTTAGATTATATGGCTCCCGTCATCGTCGGACTGAGAATGGCACTGAAAGGAAACATCCTTAGAATTAAAAATTAACAATTAATAATTAATAGTTGATAGGTTTCTTTTAGGTGTTAGGTTTTAGGTGTTAGGTTTTAGGTGTTAGGTTTTAGGTTTCAGGGGTCAGGGGTTAGTGATTAGAATTCAAAATTCAATACTAACCCCTGATTACTAATTCCTAACCCCTAATTAATTGGCACATTAAAATCCTTCGTCAATTAACTAACTTGCTGATTTGCTAATTTACTAATTTACTAATTGAAATTTGCACATTAACTAATTTGCTAATTAAAATAATTTGTATCTTTGCATTTATAAAAGTATAAAAACATAAAATCTATATTATGACCAACGTTATTGACGAATTAAAACAATCAGAAGCCTTATTGGAAGGCCATTTTCTCTTGTCATCAGGCAGACATAGCAATCGTTATTGTCAGTGTGCCAAGTTATTACAATATCCCGAACGTGCGGAAAGAGTGCTGGCGACTGTGGTCGAGCAGCTGAAAGGCAAAGAAATCGACATGGTGGTCGGTCCCGCTATGGGTGGTATCATCGTGGCCTACGAGTTGGGCCGCCAACTGGGTGTTCCCGCCATTTTCACCGAACGCGAAGATGGCAAGATGACCCTGCGCCGCGGGTTCGAGGTGAAACCCGGACAGAAACTGCTGATCACCGAGGATGTTGTCACTACTGGCAAATCGTCCATGGAGACTATCGAAGTGCTGAAGAGCTACGGTGCCGAAGTGATTGGCATCGCTTGTATCGTGGACCGCAGCGCGCAAGCCATCCCCTACCCTGTGTATGGCGCTGTGAAACTGGACATTGAGAGCTGGGAAGCCGACAACTGCCCTTTGTGCAAACAGGGACTTCCGTATGTGAAACCGGGAAGCCGCAAATTCTAAAACATGGAAAACGACAACTTTATCGATTATGTAAAGATATTTTTCCGTTCGGGCAACGGAGGAGCTGGCTCCGCACATCTGCTGCGTACCGCCCATGACCCTAAGGCGGGTCCCGACGGTGGCGACGGAGGCCGGGTACCCCTTGGTACCATTGTCAAAGATGCTGAAACAGACGAGTTTATCGGTGAGATTCTGGAAGATGGCCAGGAATTTGTGGTGCTGCCCGGTGGCCGCGGGGGTCAGGGCAATGTGCATTTCAAAACCGCCACTCGCCAGACACCCCGTTTTGCGCAACCTGGTGAACCTGGACAGGAAGGCTGGTTTATTCTGGAACTTAAAGTATTGGCTGACATAGGTTTAGTGGGCTTCCCCAATGCCGGAAAATCAACCCTTATCTCCTCATTGTCCAATGCCCGTCCCAAAATTGCCGATTATCCCTTCACCACCCTCAAGCCTAACTTGGGCATGGTGGCCTACCGGGATTTCCAGTCCTTCGTTATCGCTGACATCCCCGGCATTATCGAAGGCGCTTCCGAAGGCAAAGGTATCGGCCTGCGTTTCCTGCGCCATATCGAACGCAACGCTGCCCTGCTCTTCCTGGTGCCATGCATTTCGGAAAATATCAAGAAAGAATATCAGATTCTGCTGAATGAGCTGAAAGCCTACAACGAAGAGCTGATGGACAAAAAACGGGTGTTAGCCATTACCAAATGCGACTTGATGCCTGAAGAGGAGCTGAAAAAAATAGAAAAGAAAGTCCCCAAAGACATTCCTGTCATCTTCATCTCCGCCCACGCCCAGAAAAATTTAACGCAGTTGAAGGATAAGTTGTGGGAGATACTACACTAGTTAACAATTAACAATTAATAATTAACAATTAAGAACTAAGAACAATTCAACAATTCAACAAAAATGGTAAAGCCTTCTATACCAAAGGGAACAAGAGATTTCGCACCGACCGAGATGATTCGGCGCAACTATATTTTCGATACCATTAAAACCGTTTTCAAGAAGCACGCATTTCTTCCCATTGAAACGCCATCCATGGAGAATTTATCCACACTGATGGGCAAATATGGCGAGGAAGGCGACCGTCTGCTTTTCAAGGTGCTGAACTCTGGCGACTTCAAGCAAGGCGTTGATTTTGAAAATCTTAACAGCAACCAGCTGACCTCTAAAATTTGCGAGAAAGGCTTGCGTTATGACCTTACGGTGCCTTTTGCCCGCTATGTGGTGCAGCATCAGGCGGAGATTTCATTTCCCTTCAAGCGTTACCAGATGCAGCCTGTATGGCGTGCCGACAGACCCCAGAAGGGCCGCTATCGCGAGTTCTATCAGTGCGATGTGGATGTCATTGGCAGCACCAGCCTGCTCAACGAAGCCGAACTGATGCAGATTACCGATGAGATTTTCCAGTCGTTTGGAATCCCCGTGGTCATCAAGGTTAACAACCGCAAAATCCTCTCCGGCATTGCCGAAGTGGTAGGCGAAGCCGACAAACTGACCGACATCTGCACCGCCATCGACAAGCTGGATAAAATTGGCAAAGAGAAAGTATGTGAAGAGTTGAAAGAACGCGGGTTGAGCTGTGAGGCCATCGGCAAAATGGATCCGTTCTTCTGCTTCTGCGGCAGCAACGAGGAAAAACTTGCCCAACTGGATAAAATATTCGTTAACAGCGAGATAGGTCAAAAGGGCCTAAGCGAAATCCGTCAAATGCTTGCCTACGCCGCACAGATGGACATCAAGGCCGAAATCGAGCTTGACATCACCCTCGCCCGTGGTTTGAACTACTACACCGGCGCTATTTTCGAGGTGAAAGCACAGAACGTGTCCATCGGCAGCATTTCCGGTGGTGGCCGCTACGATGACTTGACAGGTATTTTCGGTCTGAAGAACATGTCGGG
>CACXXY010000142.1 GCA_902771655.1 uncultured Bacteroidota bacterium
AGTCTCAATAAATTTTCTAATCATAATGGTTGAATTAGCTTATGATTCTCTCACGATAACCGCGCCCAAACTGTTCAGTCGTTCCACGATATTCTGGTATCCACGGTCAATCTGTTCCACATTTTGGATAATGCTGGTACCCTCTGCGGAGAGTGCCGCAATCAGCAAAGCCACACCGGCACGGATATCCGGAGACGCCATCGTGGTAGCACGCAAGCGGTATTTGTGGTTCAAGCCGATTACCGTAGCACGATGCGGGTCGCAGAGGATGATTTGTGCTCCCATCTCCTGCAGCTTGTCCACAAAGAACAAACGGCTCTCGAACATTTTCTGATGTATCAGCACACTACCTTTCGCCTGAATGGCAGTCACCAAAGCAATACTGATCAAGTCAGGAGTAAAGCCAGGCCATGGTGCATCCGCAATAGTCAAGATAGAACCATCCATATTGGTTTCAATCTCATATTCCCTATGCTTTGGAATATAAATATCATCCCCTTTGATTTTGAAGCGCACACCCAGCTTGGAAAAAGTGTAAGGGATGATGCCCAAATGCTTTACCGCACAATCTTTGATGGTGATTTCCGAGCCGGTGATAGCGGCCAATCCCATAAAACTGCCCACTTCAATCATGTCGGGCAAGATACGATGCTCACAGCCATGCAGTTCATCAACACCTTCAATCGTCAACAGGTTTGAGCCAATACCACTGATTTTAGCACCCATCTTATTCAGCATGGTACACAGCTGATACAGATACGGTTCGCAAGCAGCATTGAAAATCGTGGTGGTACCTTTGGCTTTCACTGCTGCCATCACAATATTGGCGGTACCTGTCACGGATGCCTCATTCAGCAACATGTAGGTTCCTTTAAGAGGATTGGCATCCAACTCATATACATTACCATCTGTCAAGGTGACCTTGGCACCCAGATTCGCGAAACCCTCAAAGTGAGTGGTCAACGGTCTGCGACCAATCTTATCGCCACCGGGTTTGGCGGAATAAGCCTTGCCGAAGCGTCCCAACAGCGGTCCCAAAATCATAATGGAGGCACGGATAGCACCTGACAACTTGATAAATTCAGGAGATTTCAGAAATTCCAGGCTGATATCCTTGGCTTGGAACTTGTAGGTATCTGCTGTTATCGGTGTGATTTCCACACCCATGGCGGAGAGTATCTCCATCAGGCGATGCACATCACGAATAGCGGGAACATTAGAGATCACCACAGGTTCTTCGGTCAATAAAACAGCACAAAGCACCTGTAAAGCCTCATTTTTCGCACCCTGAGGTGTTATCACACCTTCCAATGGTCTGCCTCCTTGAATCACAAATTTGCCCATAATCTCTGTTGTTTACTTGTTTTCAGCCACTTTCCCTCCGTAAATATTGTCTTTAACATTCTCTATATAAGAAGGATAAATATTAATTACCATTCTTTCCAGATGATTCCAATTGTAAGGTTGTTTAGACAGCTTTATCACCAGATTATCCAAAGTGTACCATCCATTAGCCTCGCCGTCATATCCCCAATTGAAATGGAACATATCGGTATTCTCGTTATAGCCATCGCAAACGTAAGCATGACCACACTCAGCATAATCTTTAACAGCCAAGGAAGCGCTGGCATAAAGCACAGGGAAACCACGTTTGATATTATCAATCAGCATAGCCTTCCAGCTTTTGGTATTGGAGCTTGACCGCAATTTTCTTTCAGCACTGCTGCTGTAATTGAACTTGTTGATGAAGCCGTCACAGGCTTTTAACGGCCATGCAAACGACTGACAGCCATAGCGTTTCGGGGCATAGCAATACTGCATTTCCGCCGATTCGCCACAATCGCGGAGCAAGCGGGCGATAGCTTTTCTTTCTTTCTCAAAACGAGGCGACTTGGCTTTCAAGGTGTCAGGCATATTGGACCAGTCATAGTTCTCGCCTGTATAAGGCGACTTGACCGGATACTGCCAATAACGCATGATTTGCCCCATAGCCACTGCCACACAGCCAGCCGGGCACTTGCTGATATTCGCGCAAGCACATACCTGGATGGTTTCCTTCACGTAATAATTGTAGCCGTCACAGGTTTTGGGATAGGCCTTGGTCTGTCCCCAAGCGCTGGTCAGCAAAGGACCGTAAACACCAGCTTTGGCAGCATTGTCGGAAGCGCCCGACTTCAGCAATTCCTTCCACTCGCCGCTTACCCAGTTCTTGTTTTCCATTTCCTCGATGGCATATAGAATTTGGACACAACATTTTTCTAAAAAGATGTTCATGCCCGGGGAAACCACATCCTTTGACTGATTTAAAACCGATATTCCTCCTGTCTTGAAACGATAGCCCACAATAGCTTTACAGCTTTTCACACCCGACAGCAAGACAGAGGTATTATTCTTGAACAGCACCTCATAAATCAGGGTATGCCCCTTCTGTTTCAGCTCATGAACCACCAAAATATTGTCCTGACTATATTGCTGATCGCCGAACTTCGGAGCCATATAATGTACAGCCGCTGTCTTAGCTTCTGCTTGTGACACAAAACGCTGAGCCGACAGAGTCAAACTCAAGAAACAAAAGACTAAGATAGCTGCAAGTTTTTTCATGATGGTATGTTTTTGCGATGAGCTATGGATCTTGAATTATATTTACGTCACTACCCCGCCCTACGGGCACCCCTTCTAATAGAAGGGGAATTGAATTCTTCTACCTACTACCTTCCACCTTCTACCTTATTCCTGTGGAATTACAATGGGGAATTCGTGGGTAAACTCCATACGATAAGGCGCACCGATGATGTTGGTCAAGAAATCGACATACTGGTCGGTTATTGCCCATGTCGATAGCGTCTGTGTGGAATTCTTCCAGCTCGCTGTAAGGCACAATGTCACGCATTACCGGCATTTTGCCGTAGTCTTCACGCAACAGCAAGTCAACCACTTTGTCGGCCAAGGTGGAAGTCAAGCGGCGGTCGTACTCATAGCACTTGCCCGAACGCGGAATATAGCCAGAGATTTGTCCACGGGCTTCGATACCCAGTTTTTTGGAGATTTCGGAAGCGATAACACCGCTGATGCCACCGAAACGCGGATGACCATACTCGTCCAAATCGGGGCTGGCATAAACCATCTCCAGACTTTGTTTCTCTTCATTCCACCATCTGACACCCTCCGACACAGCAATTATCAGACTATGTTTCGGTGAGCGCATATATTGTTCTTTCACATGTTCAAAGAAGAAGTCCTTGCGTTCTTTGGTCATCTCAACTTCGGGCACCAGTGCCACCTGGGCACCACCGAAAACAGCCGTACCTGTAAGCCAACCGGCGTCGCGGCCCATCACTTCCAGCACCATTATACGCTGATGCGACTCGTTGGTAGTATGCAATTTGCTGGTCAGTTTCTTGATAGCCATTGCTCCTGAAGGGAAGCCAGGGCACAAAACTGTTTCATATTGCTTGCCTTGATAATGATGTATAGTTCTTGTTCTCAGGTCATTATCGATAGTTTTCGGAAAGCCGATAACGGGAATACCATATTTCTCGTACATTTTTTTTGCGGCGCCGTTGGTATCATCACCACCGATAGTCACCAAAACATCGATTTTATATCTTTCTATATTTCTCAGAATCTGTTGTGAGCGGTCTTCCGGATTTTTCTTGCTGGGGAAAGGATTGGTACGGCTTGACAGCAGGCCTGTTCCGCCATAGATGCCATTGTATGCGATATTGGTCAGGTCAACCACATCGCCATCACCCAAGAGGCCTTTCCAGCCACGCAGGATACCATAAACCTTGAAACCCAGCATGGATGCGCGGTTTCTCACTGCTTCGATACTTGAATTGATTGCTGGGGTATCGCCACCGCCAGACAGAATTGCCAATGTTTTGCCGGCAAATATTTTCTCTGCTCTCATAATTAAGATTTTTCGATTATTATTTGATGATTAATTCCTTTTTTAATTTCCGAATACCAATTCCAGACTCTCTGTCAACTGCCAAGTCGCATCTGTACGAATCAACTTCTCGGCTTTTGCCATCTCGGCGAAAATACCATCCACAATTTTCTCGGTGACATGTCCATTCAAGTCAATAGACACAGGTTGAGGATTGTAGGTATAATAGACCGACAAAATTTGATTCCAGTCTGCCGTCACTCCTTTTTCATTGAGTTTCATCTGAATGGGAGTCAGCAAAGACTGTTTGATTTGATTTCCACATTGTGTTTTGAAATAGTTTGTCAAGGCGCTGGTATTGGAAGTGGATACCAAAGCCTGATGATTTGTGTATGACAAATTGCCACGTGCAGTGGAGAATGCGTTACCGATGGCATTTCCACTGGCTTCGGCGGCACGGTTGATGTGCAACACCATCGAGTCGATGAGTGCAGCCTGACCATGGGCGGTCAAGCTATCCACAATAGCACGGACAGAAGCCGGCAAAGTTATCCTGTAATTATGATTTTCATAGTTATAGAAACCATACCCCAAAGCATAATCCAACTCATCCTCCGGGCACAGGTATTCCACAGCCGTCTCTGTCGCCAATGACAGGCAGTCGGAGAAAGCATTTTCCATTTGGGTATAAGTCAGCAAATTAGCGACATAATTCCCAGAAGTATCCTTACATGAGACCATCGTCAAAGCGACCAATCCAAGCAGTAAAAAAAGCAGTTTTTTCATCTTTCAGTATTTAAAACAATAACTTGCAAAGATACGAAAAATAATTAGCAAATAAGCAAATTAGTTAATGTGCTAATTAAATTATAGATTCAACAGGCAAAGTGATACCATTTTTATTTTCTTTCAAAGCATTTATTCAACAATTCAACACCTCAACATTTCGACAAAAAATAGTATCTTTGCACTCTTAAACACAGACTATGAACAAAGCAGAGGTATTACTTTCGCAACTCAATGACGCTCAGCAAGAAGCGGTGAAAAAGGTAGAGGGTCCGCTGATGGTGATTGCCGGCGCGGGTTCCGGAAAAACCCGTGTGCTCACCTACCGCATTGCCTATATGCTTACTTTAGGCATTAGCCCTTTTCAGATTTTGGCCCTAACCTTTACCAACAAGGCCGCTGGCGAGATGAAAGAGCGTATCTTCAAGCTGGTGGGCGACAGCAACGCCAAAGCTGTCTCCATGGGTACCTTCCACTCCATTTTCTACCGCATTATCAGAGTAGAGGGCTATCGCTTAGGCTACGACCACAACGTCACCGTGTATGATACCGACGACTGCAAAAGCATGATCAAATCCATCGTCAAAGAGATGCAGTTAGACCCGAAAATCTATGTGGCCAACTATATCCTCAACCGTATATCCGCTGCCAAGTCAAGTTTGATTTCCGAACAGGAATACGCCGAAAACCCCGAAATCATTGAGGCTGACAAACGTAGCGGCAAGCCTCTTATCGCCGACATCTTCAAACGCTACAACCAGCGCCTCAAAAGTGCCAATGCCATGGATTTCGACGACCTGCTGTACTACATGAACGTGTTACTGCGCGACTATCCCGAGGTGTTGTATAAGTACCAGCAGCGTTTCCGCTATATTTTGGTGGATGAGTACCAAGACACCAACTTTGCCCAATATCTGATTATCAAGAAATTAGCGGCCGCATACCAGAATATTTGCGTAGTGGGCGACGATGCCCAAAGCATCTATTCCTTCCGCGGGGCCGACATTCAGAATATTCTCAATTTCAAGCATGACTACCCCACCTGCCAGATTATCAAATTGGAGCAGAATTACCGCTCGACACAGACCATCGTGAATGCCGCCAACGCCATCATCAAGAACAACAAAGACCAGCTGTACAAGGAAATCTGGACCGATAATGGCGAAGGCACCAAGATTGACATCATGAAGACCGGCAGCGACACAGACGAGGCCTTTGCCATTGCCGACAAGCTGTTTGAAATCAAGGTGAACACCCAAGCCAACCACAATCAGTTTGCCGTGTTATACCGCACCAACTCTCAGTCGCGTGCCATTGAGGAAGTGTTCATCAAGCGACATATCCCCTATAAAATATATGCGGGTTTGTCATTCTACAAACGCAAGGAGATCAAGGACTTGATGGCTTATTTCCGTTTGGCTGTCAACCATTACGACGAGGAATCCCTGCGCAGGGTTATCAACTATCCCCAACGCGGTATCGGTGCCACCACCGTCGATAAGATCCTGAACTGCGCCGCCGAGCATCACGAACGGATGTGGAACGTGATTGTGCAGCCCGACGAGTTCCAGTTAGACGTAAATGCTCCCACCAAGGCTCGACTGAAAGACTTTGCCGCCCGCATCCAGAGCTATACATCATTGTTGCCTACTACTGACGCTTTCGACTTGGGCAAGCACATTGCCGAATCGTCCGGCATCATCAGCACATTAAAGGAAGACCCGTCGGACAAAGACCGCATCGAAAATATCGAAGAATTGCTCGACTCCATCAAGGCATTCACCGAGCGGGAGCCGGAATCAGCCATCAACGAAGCCAGCGGCGAGTTGATTAGCGAATATTTCCCCACCCTCGACCACTATTTGGAGACCGTTTCGCTGCTCAGCGACGAGGACGAGAAGGACGAGGATGCCGACAAAGTGAAACTGATGACTATCCATGCCGCCAAGGGTTTGGAGTTCGACTATGTCTTCATTACCGGCATGGAAGAGAACCTGTTTCCCTCCTCGCTATCCATCAACACCCGCAAGGAGCTGGAAGAGGAGCGCCGACTGTTTTATGTGGCCCTCACCCGTGCCCGCAAAAGAGTGATACTGAGCTATGCGGAAAGCCGCTACAAGTTTGGTTCCCTGCAGTTTGCGGAGGCCAGCCGCTTTTTGGACGAGATTCCCGAACGCTTTATCAACACCACCCGCAGGGCATCTTCCGGCAAAGGCACATTCTCCTTTGCCCGCCCCGAAACCTCATCTTTCAGCAAGTTCAAAAGTTACAGCCAGCAGCGGGAAACACACTCCCCCAATTCCAAACCCAGCTACAGCAGTCCCAAGCCAAGTATCAGCGCCCCAAAACCCACAGTACAGACCAAAACCGAGGTGGAGCTGTCACAAATTGGCGAGTTAGCCACTCCCGAACAGGTGGTGGTGAACAAAAGGGTGTATCACAAGAATTTTGGTTATGGTGTGGTGATTTCCACCGATGGCGTTGGTGAGGACAAGAAAGCCCTTGTCGCCTTCGACACCGTAGGTAACAAGATGCTGCTACTCAAGTTTGCCAAACTGATAATTCCACGTTAGGAAATTCCAACTTTTCCGTATCTTTGCCACAGAAATTGCAACAAGAAAATGAAATTCCGCACTGAAATCCCGCCCCCGGAATACCCCTTCCACATCAGCTATCATGATAAATTGATGTTGTTGGGCTCGTGTTTTTCAGACCATATCGGCAATTTCTTTCAGGAGATGGGTTTCAATGCCTTGTCGAATCCCTTCGGCACCCTCTTCAACCCCATCTCCATCGCCACAGCTTTGAAAATGGGCTTGAACCCGGCAATGTTTGATGAAAACTACATCGATTTCTTCAATGAAAAGTGGATCAGTTACGCCCACCACGGCAAGTTCTCACACCCCGACAAAGAAACTTTTCAGCAAAACATCAGTCAATGTTTAAATAAGGCTCATGATTTCTTAGCCTCTACCGATTACCTCTTCTTAACTTTCGGCACCGCCTATTGCTACCGCCTCATCGAACGGGACCTCGTCGTGGCTAACTGCCACAAGATTCCCGCCAATCGCTTCGAGAAAAAACTATTCACGGTAGAACAAATTACTGACATTTATCGTGAGCTGTTGCCCCAATTACTGCAATTCAATCCTAAACTGAAAGTGATTTTCACCGTCAGTCCCGTCCGCCATTTGGGCGATGGTTTCCACGAGAACCAAATCAGCAAAGCAACGTTACATTTATCTATCAATCAGTTAATTGACAATAAAAACACATTCTATTTCCCCTCTTACGAAATGGTACAGGACGACCTGCGCGACTACCGCTTCTACGCTACCGACCTCTGCCATCCCTCTGAAGCAGCGGTAACCTACATCAGTGAGAAACTGACAGAAGCATTCTTTACCAAAGAAACGC
>CACXXY010000143.1 GCA_902771655.1 uncultured Bacteroidota bacterium
GATCGCTGGACAGTGCTCGACCCGCTGGCTTCCATCGTGGTAGGTGCCATGCTAGCAAAAGTGGCTTGGGATCTGCTCAAAACCAGCATGAATGAGCTCACCGAAAGTTCCCTGTCAGAAGAGACCGAACACGAAATAGAAAACATAATCACCTCTTTCCCTGATGTTTTCGAGCCACACAACCTGAGGACGAGACGTATTGGCAACCGCATTGCCATCGAAGCACACATCCGCATGGATGGCGAACTCCCTCTACACCTTGTCCATGAACGAGCCTCCGACATCGAACGCAAACTCAAAGAGCGCTTCGGAGCAGAGACTCACGTCACCCTGCACACCGAACCGACAAAATAATCAGAGACTTTTCACAAAATGACTATACAAAAGAGGGTGTGTCAATAGACACACCCTCTTTTTATTATTTCAAATGCGTATCAAACCAGTCAATGAAGTTTCGATGCCAGAGCAGGCTGTTCTGCGGTTTCAGCACCCAGTGGGTTTCATCGGGGAAGTAGAGGTAACGGCTCGGAATGTGACGCATTTGTGCGGCATTGTAAGCGGCCATACCCTCTGAAGCCACAATACGGAAGTCGAACTCACTATGAATCACACAAATCGGTGCATTCCATTTGTCCACAAACAAGTGCGGGGAGTTGGCGTAACTCTTCTTCACCTGAGGATTGTTCCAATCCCAATAAGGACCACCTATATCCCAGTTGTCGAACCACATTTCCTCGGTTTCAAGATACTGCTGTTCGAAATTGAACATGCCATTGTGAGCCAACAAGGCTTTGAATCTTCTTCCGTCATTATAACCTTTCACATCGTAATTGTGACCGGCTAACCAATAAACACTATAACCACCGAAGCTGGCACCACAAGCACCAAGTCTTTCTTTGTCAATCTGTTTCACATTATCGGTAAAATAGTCAGCAGCGGTCATATAGTCCTGCATACAAAGTCCGCCATAATCGCCGCTGATTTCCTCGGTCCAGGCCTGACCAAAACCCACAGTACCACGACGGTTAGGAGCAATAATGAAATAGCCACCACCACTCATCACCATGAAGTTCCAACGGGTACTCCAGAACTGACCCACCTCTGATTGCGGACCGCCTTCGCAGTACAGCAATGCGGGATATGTTTTCGTGCTATCATAATCGTATGGATAAATCAGCCATGTGAGCATATCTTTTCCATCCACCGTCTTGATCCAGTGTTCTTCCACCTTGCCCATACGAACCTGTGAAAGGACATCATCATTGATAGCGGAAAGTTTCTTACCCTCGCCCTTATCGTCAGTCAGATTATAAACATAAATCTCTGAAGGATACTGCATAGACACCTGATCGGCATAAAGTTTGCCATCCGACAGTTCGAAGCTATGCACATCGTGGCAACCGTATGTAATCTGACGGAACTCCTTAGTTTCACGATTGCAAGCGAAAATCTGGTCGGTACCACGGTAATAGACAACACCCAGGATTTCCTTGTCGTCGTCGGTCCAGCTGATACCCGTAAAATAATAGTCGAAATTCTCCGACATATTGGTACGCTCACCCGTAGTGAGGTCCATTACCATCAGACGAATCAGGTCGCTTTCGTATCCATCGCGTTCCATTTCGTATCCATCGCGTTCCATACTCTCCCAAGCGATATATTTTCCATCGTGGCTGAACACAGGGTTCTGATCATAGCCCATAATACCCTCACTGATATTTTTAGTAGTCTTACTGTCAATATCATACAAATAAATATCACTATTGGTGGAATGTGCATAATCGTAGCCGGTTTTCTTGCGGCAAGTGTAAGCGATGGTTTTGCTGTCGGGGCTGTAGTTGTACTGTTCAATCCCGCCCCACGGACGCATCGGGCATTCGAAAGTACTGTCAATCAAAGCCGTGGAATGCTCAATATCGATTTTTAAACCGTCAAAAGAAGCCAGAAAAATCTGTGGAATCGATACGGCCTGTTGTCTTATCCAAACCAGCATATAATTTCTCCAAATGTTCCGGACGTTTCACAGGAATAGTAGTGATATACACGATAGATTTGCCATCGGGAGCCAGCTTGAAACCTTCCAAACCGTTCTCGAAAGTGCCAATAACCTTTTCGACCTTGGTTTTCACATCCATAGAACGGATTTCATTGTCACGACAGAACAGCAGTGTGTTATCATCCTGCCAGACAGGGTTGAATTCGCTTTGGGCGGTAGTCGTCAAACGTACAGCATCACAGCATCTCCTCCCTCGGTAGGAAGCAGGTAAATTTCCGCATTACCTTTGTTCTCCTCCATACTGTAATAAGTCATTGTGTAAGCGATTTGCTTTCCATCGGGTGAGACGGCATATTCGCCCATTTTGCCCAGCGACCACATCACTTCAGGCGTAAAACGACCGTCCTGGACTTGGATTTCAGGTTTACCGATGACTTTCGTGTCATTTTGTTCTTGTTTTTTGGTACAGGCACTTATGAGTGCGACCAACGCGATAGCGGTACAGGCACTTATGAGTGCGACCAACGCGATAGCGATAAATATCTTTTTCATAGGTATAAAATTTGATTTCCTATAATAATGAGGATGCAAATTTACATGAAATTTTTGGAATACCACAAACATTCAAATAAATTTAAATCTTTATCTCTGTGTTTAATTCATATATTTTATGTACATTTGCAAATTAAATATAAAAGAAAGTATCATGAGCACTACGGACATAAAGCTATCGCTTAGAAGTTATTTCAAAGATAAACCAGTGAACAAAGTCTGGCTTTTTGGATCTTTTGCCCGTGGAGAAGAAAACGCTGACAGCGATATTGACTTGATGCTTGATCTTGACCATTCACAACCAATAGGGTTTAAGTTTTTCGGCATGTGGAACGATATAGAGAAGCTTCTTGGCCGTGAAGTTGATTTAGTGACGGAAGAAGGTCTCGCTGACTATGCCCGTGAGAGTTATAATCGTGATAAAATCCTTGTATATGAGAGAACCCATTAGAGACCGTGAACGTTTGCTACATATCATCGAAGCCGCAGACCTTGTGATAGAGCACACTAAGGATGTAACTTACGAGAAATTTCTGTCTGACAAGTTGCTTTATGGAGCCTTGGTTTATTACACAATGGTTATCGGTGAGGCTAGTTATAAGTTAAGTCCTGAATTCACCACCCAATATAATGACACTCCATGGTCCGACATTGCGGGAATGCGTCACCATATTGTACATGGCTATTACAAAGTGGACAACCGTGTTGTATGGAACATCATCACTAATGACATCCCTACCTTGCGCACAAAAGTGCAACAGTACCTTGACGAAATAAACTGGGAGCAATGGGAATCCCAGACGAAGCGATATTAAAATGCAGCATCTTTAATGTCTTCTGCTTGTGCTCTTGCGTGCACAAGCCTTTTTCTTGACAAGGCGAACGGATCGTCCGTAGCATTGGTCGCTGTTGTTCATGTGCACTGCACCGCCCGAAAAGAAGAAGAGTCGCCACGCAAAGCCTGAAAAGAGTGTAGATGACCAATAGTCACCGTATGAGTTCACGTAGTTAACACCACCATCGCAACTGCGGTAGCCCGCGGCGGGCAGATAAATGGATTGTCCATTGGGACCAACTACCTTATAACCACAACCCATCCATGTCCACTGGCATTTGGTGACCAATTCTTCCAACTGTTCTTTTGTAGGCAAACGCTTTCCGAACTTATTGACAGCTTGTTTGTAAGTATAGAATTCCCTTTTCTCATTTTTATCCTTCCACAAGGTTCCACTTGGAAGACCTAAGTCCACCCATTGCGCATTTACAGACAATGCCATCAGGCATATCAAACTAAAAAAGAGTATCTTTTTCATAAGTGCAAAAATAGTGAAATTTTCAAATCATGGCAACTTCTAATTACTTTGCATACGGTTATAGCATGATTTTTTCACATCTGATGTGAGTTCTCACTTCCGCGGTGTGCCAGTTCAGTGCCGCAGTGCAGGTTCAGAGCGCACCGCGGCAAAGAGGCACCAGTTCCGCTTCCACCCCAGACTGCCGTCTGGAGTTATTGAGATGCGGCATCTCCGATGCCGAGACATACACCCATATTTTGCCCGCACACCTCTGGCGTGCGAATTTATTGTAGGCACACCACCTTTCTACCGAGCCCTGCACTCCTGACGGAGTGCATAAACACTTGTTGTCGTTTGGATAGGTTCCTTTTCCACCTCTGGAAAAGGAACAAAAAAAAATGTATCTTTGCATAAGAAAAAAAAACTCTTCTCGCAACATGAAAAAGAACAAGGAACGGACCTACATCGCCATCGACCTGAAGTCGTTTTACGCCTCGGTGGAGTGCGTGGAACGGGGTCTGGACCCGCTCACCACCAACCTGGTGGTGGCCGATGCCAGCCGTACCGAAAAGACCATCTGCCTGGCGGTTTCCCCCTCGCTGAAAGCCTACGGCATTGGCGGAAGGGCACGGCTTTTTGAAGTAGTGCAGCGACTGCGGGATGTCAACAATGAGCGGCGACAAAAGAGCCCACAAAAACGTCTGACCGGCAAGTCCAGCTCTGACATTGAACTCAAAGCACATCCCGACTGGGCAGTAGATTATATCGCCGCCCCACCCCGAATGGCACACTATATCGCCTGCAGCGCGAAGATATACGAAATTTACCTAAAATACATCTCCCCCGATGACATCCATGTGTATTCCATCGACGAGGTATTCATGGATGTGACCGACTACCTGAAAAACTACAAGAAAACCGCCCATGAGCTGGCCATGACCATCATCAAGGATGTGCTGAAACGGACAGGCATCACCGCCACTGCCGGCATCGGCACCAACATGTACTTGTGTAAGATTGCCATGGACATCATGGCAAAAAAATGCCCCGCTGACAAAGACGGTGTACGTATTGCCGAACTCGACGAGATGTCATACCGCCGCCAACTGTGGAACCACCGCCCGCTCACCGACTTCTGGCGTGTGGGGCGAGGCATTGCCCAACGTTTGGCCTTTTATGGCATCGACACCATGGGCAAACTCGCCCGTTGTTCCCTGCAACACGAAGAGTTTCTATACAAGGAATTTGGCATCAATGCAGAGCTGCTGATCGACCATGCCTGGGGCTGGGAGCCCTGCACCATCGACTATGTAAAAGCTTATCGGCCAGAGAACAACTCTTTCAGCAATGGTCAGGTACTCACCGAACCATACACTTCCGACAAAGCCCGCATCGTCATCCAAGAGATGGCGGAGAGCATGGCCTTGCGCTTAGTGGCACACCGCCTGGTATGCGACCAAATCGTGCTCAGTGTCGGCTATGATGTGACCAGCCTTAGCAATCCCGCCATCAACCGGAAATACAAAGGTGAAGTTGGCTATGACCACTATGGCCGAAAAGTTCCCAAGCCCGCCCATGGCTCCATCAACCTCAGCCGCCTTACCTCTTCTTCCAAACTCATCACCGAAGCAGTCGTACAACTTTACGACAGTATTGTCAACCCAAACCTGCTCATACGTCGGATGAACATCTGTGCCAACCACGTGCTACCGGAAGAAAGCGCCAGACAGCAGCATGTTCCCCGACAACTTGACCTTTTCACCGACTATGAGGCCATTGAGAGGCAGCAAGAGGAGGAGGAAAAAGCCCTTCAGAAAGAACGTAAGATTCAAGAGGTCCAATTAGCCATTAAGAAACGCTTCGGAAAGAATGCCATTCTTCGCGGACTGAATTTCGCTGAAGGTGCCACCGCCAAACAACGCAATGAACAAATAGGAGGACATAAAGCATAATCCCTTTTCGAGTGAAAGGGTGTCATTGCATAGACCCTTTACTAAAATTACCAGCAAGCGACTAAAAAAGATAACATAAAATGAAACCGGAAGACCTGAACGACAATTACGACGACATCATCAATTTGCCGCACTATGTATCGAAGCAACACCCTCCCATGTCGATGATGAGCCGGGCGGCGCAATTCGCCCCTTTTGCTGCCGTTTCCGGCCACCATGCTGCCCTTGACGAGACCGCCAAACAGGTGGAGGAAAAGATGGAGAGAAATGAAAAATGAAAACTGAAAACTGAAAGTTAAGAATTCAAAATTCAAAGCTCAAAATTCAATCAGGCGCACTGCGTGCGTCAATACTGACACCTGTAACCTGTAACCTGACACCTGTAACCTAAAAAAAAAGGAGTCTTGCGACTCCTTTTTTTTAATGTCTGTATGAATCAACCTTAGCTTTCAGTTCATCGGGAACCGGCAACATGAGTTTCATCTTAATCTGCTGCAACATTTCATTATTATTCCTATCATTAGGATTAAGCTGGTACACTTTCTCCGACCAAGCATGAGCTTTCTCCAGAATAGGTTTCTGGGCATCTTTCAGTGCATTCACTTTCTCTGCTCGCTCCATATAACTACCTTCCTTTGACTTCATAATCTCTTCCTGCATTTTGTCGTTTGCCACCGCTTCAAAGAAGTAGCGGGAAGCCATCTGGAAATTCAATTCAGCGATATCTTCGGATTTCTGGGCTACTGCCAAACCTTTATTAATTACTCCCTCAGCCTTCTCATACTGTGCATTATTCACCAAGTGATTGGCAATCATAGCCATTACAACTGCATGTTTCTCATATTTTTCAGCCATCATATCACAAGTGCTGTTTAACTTGTCTATTTGACTTGTCATAGCGAAATAATCCAACTCGGTTGCCTCAATATCAGCTCTATTTTCCTCTGGAACATTCTTCATGGCAGTTTTCAGTATTTTGCCACAGTTCACAGTATCTTTTTCATCTTTATACAAATAATACAAATCCACATACACAGCCGGATCCGGGAATTTCAGTTTCACAACTTCATTCAGCATATTTTTATAATTGGCCATATCACCTGTTTTCTTATACAGTTGAGCCACATCGTAATAGGTGATACCGGCATTTACATTAGACTTTGCAGCCTTGAAATCTCTGGCAGCCAAATTGTAATACCTGATAGCGTTTTCAACGTCACCAGCTTCGGCAGCTTTCTGAGCCATAGTATATACAGGGTCGGCACACAGAGCCTGTCCTTCGATAGGTCCGAGCATACCCGTCATGGGTACAATATTGCCATCCAGTGAAATAGCCTGATAGAAGGCTTCATTGGCAATGATGATCGCATCGGGAGTTCTGCTCACGTATGCGGGGTCTTTTTTAATTCTCTCCTGATCCTGCTGATAAACTTGCAGGTAAGTGTTGCCTTTCATCAACCACGCCTGTGCATTTTGCTCGTTGCCCACCATTGCCGCATCCATAACTTTACGGGCTTTGCCGATTTGTTTGTTGCGAAGGTTCATCCACACATCCTCCAGACTCTGTGAGTATGCGCTTCCGATGGCCATTACAGCAATTACTGCTTATTTAGGAGATTTTTTTCTGGCATATATCTGCTTCATCGCCGTCAGCACATTCAAATCCTTCGGATCATACTTCAAAGCTGTTTCAAAGAACCCCTCCGCCTCATCCAAATAATTGTTGGCCTTTGTCTGGTATATCACCGCCTGGCTGTTGGCACCCGCCACTTTCAGTTCATTCGCTTTCATCTCATTTTCATTAAAGAGGTAATATGTGCAAACTCCTAAATTATAGACCACCACATAACTGTCGTGGTTTAAGCGATAAGCCTTTCTCAACAAATTTTCAGCTTCCGCATAATTTTTTTCTCTGATATAGAAATTGGCGACATTAACAGTAGCGTCGGCATTTGAATACACGGAAGAGGGAAGATTATTCAGCAATTGGCGAGCTTTCACCGTGTCATTAATCCAGTAGTAATAATCCACTTGAGCCACTAACACATTGGGGTCAGCGGGATTCTTGGCCAATGCCTGATCCAGCATATTTTTCACTTTTGCCTTGTCACCAGCCTGTTTGTACTGTTCTATCAGTCTGACCAGCACATTCGGATTGGTGGAACCATCCTTGACAGCTTTCTCATAATACACAATTGCCTGTTCCGGCTGATTCAGATTTTCAAGAGCGACAGCATAGTAGTAATACAATTCGCCATTCAGCGGATATTCCGGAGGAGTTTTCATCTCATAGCTGGCAATGGCTTTCTCTAGTGTAGCTTTTCCAGCAGCGAAATCATTGGCTATCAGTTGGTCAACACCACGGACAAGCATCAGCGAGTACAATTTCGGCAATGCGTCATCTGGAGACAACATTTCAAAGCCCTCCACATTCTTGTTCAGTTCTCTGGCTTTCACAAAAGCATCGTAAGCTTCAACAGGTGCATCGGGATACTTGATGACAGCATTGTTGTCATTCTGTTTGGCCATGTATTCTTGATTAGCCAAGTAGAAATAGATATTGCCTTTGTACAGCCACGTCTGGGCCTTCACCGAAAGTTTCTCATTTTGCACACATAAGTCTATCGCCTCTTTAGCCTTTTCGAAATTCTTCTCATAGAAATGATTATAGGCATTGTTCAAAGAGGCTTTCTGCGCGTTGAGCAGAAGAGCCACGGAAAGGAACAGCAGGGTTAAAAAGGTTTTCGCGTTCATAGCTGTTTTGTTTTGTTGCGACTGCGAGGACACAGTCGCTTACGTTGGTTGTTTTTGCGACTGCGAGGACGCAGTCGCTTACGTTATTATTCGTTCGGGTTCGTTTCTTCAGTTTCTTCGACTGCATTTTCGGTCTCAGGATTAATCACTTCACCCTCGGCTCCCTCAACAGGAGTTCCTTCGACGGGAACACCTTCAAGGCCTTCCTCTTCCTCATCATCGGCACGAGGCACGCGAGAGACAGCGGCGATGGCATCCTTGGCACCCAAGTTAATCAAACGTACACCCTGGGTAGCACGTCCCAATACGCGGATAGTGTCAACATGCAGACGGATGGCAATACCCGACTTGTTGATAATCATCAGGTCGTCATCGTCGGTAACCTTCTTGATAGCGATCAAGCCACCAGTTTTTTCGGTGATATTGATGGTCTTCACACCCTTACCGCCACGGTTAGTAATACGGTAATCCTCTACCACAGAGCGTTTTCCGTAACCATTTTCTGACACCACCATCACATTGCAATCGGGCTCGTCCAGGCAGATGATACCCACCACGCGATCGTTTTCGTTAGCCAAGGTAGCGCCCTTCACACCAGAGGCATTACGGCCCATCGGACGAACAGTTTGCTCGTTGAAACGGACAGCCTTACCGGATTGCAGTGCTAACATCACCTCATTGTTGCCATTGGTCAAACAGGCATCCAACAGATGGTCGCCTTCACGCACGGAGATAGCTATGATACCATTGGTTCTGGGACGGGAATAAGCCTCCAATGAAGTCTTCTTGATGATACCCTTTTCAGAGCAGAGGATGATGTAATTATTGTTGATGTAATTCTCGTCCGTCAGATCCTTCACATTGATGACAGCCTTGATCTTGTCGTCGCTTTCGATGTTAATCAGGTTCTGGATAGCACGGCCTTTTGAGGTCTTAGTCCCTTCAGGTATCTCGAACACTCTCAACCAGAAGCACTTACCCTTTTCGGTAAAGAAGAGCAGGTAATTATGGTTGGTGGCGATATACAATTGTTCGATGAAATCTTCCTCACGGGAACTGCTGCCTTTGGAGCCGCGGCCACCACGGTTCTGGGCACGGTACTCACTCAACAAGGTTCGTTTGATATAGCCCAAATGAGAGATGGTGATAACCACTTCTGAATCGGCGAAATTATCTTCGATCTTAAAATCGGAAGAAGCCGAATATTCTATTCTTGAAAGACGCTCATCGCCATATTTAGCCTTGATTTCCAGGATTTCCTGTTTCACCACCTGCATACGCAAATGTTCATCGGCGATAAGATTGCGGAGATATTCAATCTGCTTCATCAGCTCATCATACTCATTCTGGAGTTTGTCGCGTTCCAGACCGGTCAGCTGACGGAGACGCATTTCCACGATAGCGGAGGCTTGGATTTCGGTGAAGCCGAACTGGTTCATCAAGCCGCTGCGGGCCTCATCCACGGTTTTGGAGGCACGAATCAGCGCGATAATCTCATCGATGATGTCGAGAGCTTTCAGCAAGCCTTCGAGGATATGGGCACGGGCCTCGGCTTTTTTCAGATCGAACTGGGCGCGGCGCAGCACCACTGAATGACGATGTTTCACATATTCGGCAATCAGATCCTTGAGGTTCAGCGTCATAGGACGGCCATTGACCAATGCCACATTGTTCACGCTGAAGGAAGCCTGGAGGGAAGTATATTGATACAGTTTGTTCAGCACCACATTGGCCACGGCCTCACGTTTCAGATCGTAAACGATGCGGGTACCGTTGCGCTTGTTGGTCAGGTTTTCGATATTGGTAATACCTTCAATCTTGCCTTCCTTCACCAGTTCAGCGGTACGCTTAATCATTTCCGAAGGATTGGTCAAATAAGGCAAAGAAGTGACAATAATTTTGGTTTTCCCTTCATGTTCCTCGATCTCAGCATCGCCACGCATCACCACACGACCGCGGCCGGTTTCGAAAGCTTCTTTCACACCATCGTAACCATAAATAGTACAGCCACTTGGAAAATCAGGAGCCTTGACATACTGCATCAACTCTGGAACTGTAATTTCCGGATTGTCGATATAGGCGGCAATACCATCACATACCTCCGACAGGTTGTGAGGCGGCATATTAGTAGCCATACCTACGGCGATACCTGACGAGCCATTCACCAGCAGTGAAGGAATCTTAGCCGGCAACACGATCGGTTCTTCCAGAGAGTCATCAAAGTTGAGGCTCATGTCCACGGTATCCTTCTCGATATCGGCAAGCATTTCCTCAGCGATTTTGCGGAGACGGGCCTCGGTATAACGCATAGCAGCGGGACTGTCGCCATCGACGGAGCCGAAGTTACCCTGTCCATCCACAAACGGGTAGCGGAGTGACCACGGCTGGGCCATACGCACCATGGCGTCATATACCGCGGTGTCACCATGCGGGTGGTACTTACCCAGCACCTCACCCACGATTCTCGCGGATTTCTTGTAGGGCTTGCCTGCGACAATACCCATATCCCACATTGCGTATAATATTCTTCTATGGACCGGTTTCATACCATCCCTTGCGTCCGGCAGTGCACGCGCCACAATCACCGACATTGAGTAGTCGATATAGGCGGTTTTCATCTGATTCTCGATATTCACCCGGACTATTTTTTCTCCTTCTGCCATTTTTTTGTTTTTTTAGTGTTTTTTCTTTAGTTTAAATAATTCAATATCAAATAATTATCTTCATTTACATGAAAAGATAAAAATACAAAAAATTTCAATACAAATGACAGAAAAAAGGGATTTTTTTTAGGGAAAGTTTTAATGTGCCAATGAATTAGCAAATTCGTTAATTCGTTAATTAGCAAATGATTTTTAATGTGCCAATTAAACTGAAAAATGAGGCTTGATTCTGGACTATGTGATTACAGGATTATAGGATGGAAAGGTCAGGATGGTTAGGATGGTTAAAAGGTTAGGAAAGTTAGGAGGCTTAGTGTTGAATTGTGAATTGTGAATTGTGAATTGTGAATTATGAATTGTGAATTATGAATCCACCCCTAACACCTAATCACTGACCCCTGTAACCTGTAACCTGTAACCTGTAACCTGTTAACTATCAACTATTAACTATTAATTGTTAATTGTCAAGTAACACTTGTCTTTGGTCACAACGAGCGAAGCCATACAGCCCAAGCGCAGGGCCACATTCTTGCCGTCATGGCCTGCGGGAAAATCGAAACAGATGGGATAATTATATTTCCCGCACACCCCAAGAATCACATCCTCAATTGTGGAATCGAAGTAGTAATCGTCAATTTTGATTTTATTCATGGAGCCCACTATCAGTCCTTTCAGACCTTTCAGCTTGCCAGCACGGTCAAGGGCCACGAGCATTCGTTCAATATGATAGATATTCTCTCCCACATCTTCTATGAACAGAATTTTCCCATCGGTATTGATAGACGAAACAGACTCAAGCATGGAATACAAAAGCGAGAGGTTTCCGCCCACGAGGATTCCTTTAGCCGTGCCCAAATGATTTGCCGGATGCGGTTCAAAGTCATAGTTTAAAGTTTTTCCGCGCAAGGCATTTATCAACGACTTATGATACTCATTGCCCATATTCTCTTCCCAGATATTAATCGTCATCACGCTGTGCAAAGTGGGGTAACCCAGGGTGTGCAGATGGGAATGAAAGGCTGTGATATCGCTAAAGCCGCATATCCACTTCGGATGTTTCCTATACTTCGTGAAGTCAAGGCTGTCGAGCAAAGAGACTGCTCCATAACCACCTCTGGCACAAACAATCGCTTTTACACCAGGCCTATCCAACAAGGCCTGCATCTGGGCGATACGCTGGGAGAGAGTGCCCGCAAAGCCCGAGTAGTTCTCATAAAGGTTCTCTGGCACAATGACATTAAAACCTTGCGACTGGAAATACTGCACGGCAGGAAGGACCTGCGAAGGCTCCACCTTGCCCGAAGGCGCCGCAATGGCAATGGTATCGCCCTTTCGCAATGTAGGCATATTCTGGGCAGAAAGTCCCATCAGTGCAAAAACCACTAACAACAAAAGCAAATATTTTCTCATGATATTCTGTTATCGCATATCAGCTTACTTAATCACGGATACAGCGAACTGAGAGTCCGTCTTCCTTGAAGTGACCAAACACCTCCACATAAACTTTATCGAAATACAAATTGTAGGACAAAAGGATAGTAACCCACCGATCAGAAGCACTGGCGAAACATGCATGTTGACCAAATTCAGGCCAAGTCCCATTACGGTAGATACCGGCAGGATAAGCGGAAAAACCCGTGGCATTATTCGTATTCTGATCATTCCCCACGCAACAAGTTTGTTCACACAAATCCCAACAGTCAGCCGCCGCCAATGACTTACCCACATTAATATTGGTGTCTCCGCATATAAAAACATTCTGTTCTCTCACACACATTCTCAACTCGTTCCACTCATAAAAGCTGGGTACATGCCAACCATCTGGACAAATGCCCTGAACACCACTGGGAAGATCATAACTACTACTATCACCGTGCATCAACGCTGACCAGTTGTACAAGTAACCATATACCGACACATTACAACTGTCATTATTCGGGGCGTAGCGATATGGATTAGGATTTGCATCATTCCCGTAACCTAACATATATACAGGATTAGGGTCTAGCAGAATGGAGTCGCCATTGGCAAAACGCGTGGTACGAAGGTTTTCCCTCATCCAGCACTGGTTGCCCAGCTGAACCGTATGGTAAACATTGCCATCTATGTCGGTCACCGTAGGACTACCGGGACAAGGCTGACCATCTATCGCAGTGGGAGAGACAACAAAGCGCAACATGACGGTTTGCGAAGTATCAGGAGCCTGCTCCACGCTGTTGCTGGCAATTTCCTCGTCATCAACCGTAGCGTAACCCACATACATCATCTGGTCACCCAAGTGGAAAGAATTGACAGACAATCCCTTGGGAAAACTTCCCTGTTTGGGCGATACGGATGCAATGAACGGCATCCCCGTATCATTGGTGATAACAATCTCATCCTTGCCCCCATTGCCCTGGTTCACCATTTTGACGGATGAGGACTGACGGATGAGGACCGCCCGTTCATCCGTACTGTCAGGAAGTACACACCTGCGGTGGACAGGGTGACACGCAATTGATGGATACCTGCTTGGAGAAATGCACGTCTGTACATCCCTACAACGCGACCACTTAAATCAGTAATTTCCACTAACACATCACCTGTTTCTGGCACCATCAATGTTGCATACGTGGTGCCTCTAAACGGATTAGGGTTGTTTTGTGATAATTGCAAAGACGCGCCACGGCACGTCTCCACATCACCAATACCCACACCGACCTGCAATGTCAGTACCGTATCGGGCCAATATAAGGTTTCCTGCCATCCTTCCGTAATATTATTGATCACCACCCTATCCAGCTGGACATAATGCTCATTGGTATCGCATGCTGTAAAGGTTACTGTTACTGTCTGTGCATAAAATGACAAACACAACAGGACTAAAAACACACTCAATAGTATTCTTTTCATTATTGCTTTATTTTTTCAACCACCTTTTATCCTTCAAACACCCGTTGGGCTATTGTTCTGCTTCTTCCGTGCGGCTGCCACGATGTGACAGCCCTCCTTTCACGCCCTTCGTGCACCCTTTTCAGAAAGGAAAATTATTAGTTTTTGGTGACGAATTTGTTGATTTTCATATTGAATTCCGCATTATTATTCAGGAGTCCTGTCACAGAGAGACTGTGCTTCGGAGCATCTTTCAGCAAACGGATTTCCACCTCATCAGGTGATTCCCGAAGGATAATACCGCCATCAAGAGTCCACTGTGCACGCTTCACTTCTGTAGTTGTGACATAAAAGACGGTATTATCTTGCTGTTTAAGCCGCACATCATATACCAAATCGTCATACAAGAACTTGGTCACCTTGTCCTGGATAAAATAGAACACACTATTCAACTTACGATCCTTATCTTTCCAAGCGGCATGTCCCAGGCTGTCCAGAGGATAGAACTCCTGGTGCACTCCTTTAGCTTTCAGTACCTCATTAATTTTATTCGAGCCATACATCTCATCAAAATACATGCTGCTCAACTGTCCTTTTCCCTTTTTCCCATTCAGTTGCGCAAAAGGGAAACCTTTATCATAAGGTACCACCTGATCGGCTGTACCATGGAAAGAGATCGTCGGCAAAGGGTTAGCGCTCACCTCATCCAACTCATAAACCGCTCCCCACATATTGATTAGCCCTTTTATCTTGAACTCATCTTTCAAGTCATTGCCCGACTCATATAAGGATCCGTATTTTCCCTGAAAACGCTTTTTTGTCGTTGACTTGGGGCGGTTGTCATTAGACATATACACCATATTCATAGCCGTAATGGAGCCGGCACTGGAGCCCCCAATATACATGCATTCCTTGTCAATACCATATTTATCGGCATGATGAGTCAAGTAGCGCATGGCGGCGTGGGCATCCTGAATTGCCTTATAACCACAACGTTGTATAGACGCCTTCGACAATTCAAAGCCCATACGATAATTCAGCGATGCGGCCACATACCCCAAGGAAGCCCAATGGGTACACTGGGCCACCATTTCCTTGTCGTGCTTGTCGCCGAAGAAAAAAGCGCCACCATGTATCAGCACCACCAAGGGACGCTTTGTCAAACTATCACCACGAGGCGTATATACATCCATGGTCAAGGCAAGATTCTTGGTAGCAGATGCTTTGAAAAGGTACGGCAAGACAGCCTTGGCAATACCCTCATCTTCTGCTACGGCCAAGGATGTCCATGGTCCTATGGCATGGCCATACACGACATCCTGCTGGCAATCGACCTCAAACACTTTTTTCTTATATCGATTAGAGCTAATCTTCCCTTTTCCAGTCTCATACTTTTGGAAATCAAAATAGACAATTTCCGAAACCGCTCTTCTCGGATGTTTCTCTATTTGAATGAAAGCACCGTTTATTCTATTCTTATTAGTCTGATACTTCGTCTCAAAAAAGAAATCCTCGTCACCGCTTTCCCATTTATAGGCATTTCCATCGGTGGTGACACAAAAAGCCACAGGCTTAAGGTAAAGATTGACTGAATCTATCACATAATAGCTTCCTTCCAATTTATCCTCACTACTGTAATTCAAACGAACATACACTTGTTTTGAGCCCCAGCGTCCAAGATATGTATCCTTGACCTCCAGAGCGGGCAAAACAGCAGGGTCTTCCGGATTCACAAGGGCAAAATTCTCGTCCTGTGCAATTTCTTCCAACGGGGTATTTCCCGACAATGTTTTTTTCCTGTCACAGGATGCGAACAATGTTAAAAAAAACAAAAGCAGGATTGAAAGGAAGCGTCTATTTAACATTTTTTAATCGACTGATAATTTCTGTTGGATTCTCTTTTGAGAAGATAGCGTTGCCGGCTACCAACACATCCGCGCCCGCATCCACAAGAGCCTGGGCATTAGACAGATCCACACCTCCATCCACCTCTATCAGGCATTCCGACTTGTTGCGTTTGATCATCGCCTTCAGTTCCTCGATACGGTGCAGACTGCGTTCAATGAAACGCTGTCCTCCGAAGCCGGGATTTACTGACATAATCAGCACCATATCCACATCGTTGATAACATCCTCCAGGCCTGCCACAGGGGTATGAGGATTAAGGGCCACACCTGCCAACATATCCGCATTTTTGATTTGATATATGGTACGGTGCAGATGCGTACATGCCTCCCAATGCACGGTCAGTATGTCGGCACCCATTTCTTTGAAGCGTTCCACATAACGCTCGGGTTGCACAATCATCAGGTGCACATCGAGAGGTTTCTCCGCCATGGAACGGATGGCTTTGACCAGCGGCATACCATACGAAATATTGGGAACAAACACGCCGTCCATGATGTCTAAATGGAACCAGTCGGCTTCTGATTCGTTCACCATCTGTATATCTTTAGCCAGATGGCAGAAATCAGCGGAAAGCATTGAGGGAGAAATTAAAGGATTCATTTCAATTAACAGTTAACAATTAATAATTAATAGTTTTGGGGTAAAGTTGGAAAGGTACAAGGTTAAAAATTTATGGATTACAATATTTAGGATTTAAAAGTTCAATGATTTGCCATTTTCAAATTAACAACTGTTAATTATAAATTATTAATTATCAATTATTTTGTGGTCATTTCGCCACACATGGTATGTTGGAGCCAGAAGCGGATTTCATCGTTGGGAAGGTCGGTGCCGAAAAGATACATCATCTTGGTGATAGCGGCCTCAGTAGTCATGTCGCCACCGCTGATCACGCCGCTTTTATCTAGGCCCACACTGGTTTCGTACAAGCCCATCTTCACGCCACCGCCATCTTTGCACTGACTCACATTCAGGATAACCACTCCTCGATCGCTTGCTTCTTTAATCAGCTTAAGGAACTCCTTGTCGGAGGGTGCATTACCTGCGCCAAAGGTTTCCATCACCACGCCTCGCAAATCCGGTATCGACAAAACCGAACGTACCATATTGAGGGATATTCCAGGGTAGAGTTTCAGCAAGGCGATATTGTCATTCAAGTTTTTATGTACCCGTAAGGGCTTTTTTTCAGACTGATGAATAAAGAAATCATTATAATGAATGGTCACGCCCACAGTAGCCAAGCGATGGTAATTAGGAGATGCAAATGCACTAAACTCTTCTGCATTAGCTTTGTACGTTCTGTTACCGCGGAAGAGAGAGTTGTCGAAATAGATACAAACTTCTTGAATACGAGGTTCTCCCGCGCATTCATCCGCAGCTATTTCCACTGCGGTCACAATATTGTCACGTCCATCGGTACGCAAGGCGCCCAAAGGGAGCTGAGAGCCCGTGAGGATCACCGGTTTGGCCAGATTCTCCAGCATAAAACTCAAGGCAGAAGCGGTATAGGACATGGTGTCAGTACCATGCAGGATGACAAATCCGTCATACAATTTGTAATTATCCCCTATCATAGTGGCAAGTCTGATCCAGAAGTCAGGGTTTGTGTCAGACGAATCAATCAAGGGCAAAAGTGTCTTGAATTCTATATCGGCATTCAGCAATTTCAGCATCGGCAGATGGCTATAAATGTCGTTGAATTCAAAGGGTTCGAGGGCACCATTATCGGGATTGTGCATCATGCCGATAGTGCCACCAGTATATATCAACAAAATCTTTTTCTTCATATTAATTTAGGTTGGAATTAATCTGCAAAGATACGATTTTTTTCAATGTGCCAATTAGCAAATGTGCTGATGTGCCAATTTGACTAGCGAATTAGTTAATGTGCAAATAATCGTTAAGACGTCAAGGCGTTAAGACATGCACTGCGTGCATTCGTGTAGAGAAAAAAAACGGGCAAAGGTTTGTGCCTTCGCCCATTTTGCATTATGATGAATAGAAAGGGTTATTCCTTAACAATCTTTCTAACAATCAGTCCTTCTTCGGTCTGAATGTTCAGCATATAAACACCTTCTGACAGGTCGCTCACGTTGATTGTATTGTCAACAGTGGTAATGGTTTTCACCAG
>CACXXY010000144.1 GCA_902771655.1 uncultured Bacteroidota bacterium
GGCTGCGGTCATGCTGGTGGGATTGGCATTGTAATAGTCGGCAATGATGGTATTGCTGCCTTTGTGTTCCACCTGCGAGCGGTGGTTGGCGGGTTGGTATTGGGCGATGGCGGCGCAAATGTCCTCTTCGCTCACCCCGAAATGCTGTCCAACGGTTGCTGCCGCCAGCATATTATACAAGTTGTAAGCACCTGTCAGCTGGGTGTTAACCTCCTTCCCGAACAATTCGATGCTGATGAGGCCGTTGTTGCGGACAATGCGTCCGTTTATGTCGGCAGCTTTTTCGGTGGAGTAGGTTATGACAGGTTGATAATCAAGATCGTGTGTAAGGATATCATCATCAATGTTGACAAACAAGGTGCCCTTACAGCCCATAACACTGCGGTACAGGGCTTTCTTGGTAGTGATGATATTCTCTTTGGAAAGGAAGCCTTCGATATGGGCGGTGCCGATATTGGTAATGAGACCGTAATTGGGCATCGACAGGGTGCAAAGGTCTGCGATTTCGCCCGGATGGTTAGCCCCCATTTCCACAATGGCTATCTCATGCTCGTCATTGATGTTGAGCAGGGTAAGGGGCACACCGATGTGATTGTTCAGGTTGCCTTGGGTATAGCAGATATTGTATTTTTTTGACAATACAGCAGCTACCAGCTCTTTGGTAGTGGTTTTGCCATTGGTGCCGGTAATGCCAATAACTGGAATTCGTAGTTGCTGGCGATGGTATTGGGCTAATAGCTGTAAGGTCTTGAGCGTGTTGTCCACCACAACGCAATGAGGGTTGCCGCTCAAATCTTTCCTTTCGGTCACCACGTATGCAGCACCAGCATCCAAAGCTTGGGTGGCAAAGTTGTTGCCGTCAAAATTCTCCCCTTTCAGGCAGAAAAATAATGAGTCGGGGATAATGTTCCGCGTGTCGGTGCAGATGCGTGGGTGTTGTTTATACAGTTGATACAGTTTTTCCATGGTATTCATTGCATTGAATTAAAAAGCAAAGATACGGAAAAAAACAATTAACGATGTCATTAAATGTAAATAAAAACCCCTTCTGCCAATAAGGTAAAGAAGGGGTTCAACTAATAAATTGCTTAATCCGAATTGGTCCGAATGCCTTGTCTTATGCGGTAGTTACCTGATCCCGCATCTCTTTCCGCCACCGCACATAGCCTAAAGCAGCTATCAGCGTGTAAAAAGCAAAGAAGCCTGCCATGGGGTAGAGTCCTTTCCATGCGTAAAGTCCAGTGGATACGAGGTTGACTACCACCCATAACCACCAGTGCTCAATGTGCTTCTTGGCTAATAGATACATGGCCACCACACTCAAAGCAGTGGTGAAAGAATCGCCAAAAGGTACAGGACTGTCGGTGAGGTGGCTGAGCAATAGCCACAATGCCGCCCATATCGCCAGCCCGATGAGTGTTAACGGCAAGATTTTGCCTTTCGGCGTGTGTGTGATGGGCATCTCAATGGATTTTTCCGAGGTTTTCTGGCTGTTTCTCCGCCACTCAATCAATCCGTATAAATTCGCTCCTAAGTAATAGGTATAAATACCCGCGTCAGCATAAAATTTTGACTGGAAGAAAATGACGATGTAAAACAACGACATGAGTATTCCTACCGGCCACAGCCAGAATGATGCCTTGTATTCCAAAATCAGATAGGCAAGGCCGATAGCTACGCCGATGTATTCGATGATAGTTGCTGTGTCCATTGTTTTTTCGTTTTTTTTCGTTAAGGCGTGAAGACGTTAAGTCAAGCACTGCGTGCATTCGTCAAGACGTTAAGTCAGGCACTTCGTGGATTCGGTTAGGCGTTACTGCAATTGTCGTCTTAACGAGCGAACGAAGTGAGCGTCTCCACGTCTCCACGTCTCCGCGGTTACTTGGAAAACTTAATCCTCACCCCACCCATAAAGTTAATCGTGGCCTGCGGGAAGTAGCCATCATCGACGCACTCAACGCCTTCGTAAATGTACCGATAAATCCATGCGTTGCTTTCGTATTTGGCGTTGAAGAGGTTGTTGATGCGGAAGAACAACTCAATGTCTTTCACTGGCTTGGTGTGGAAACAGTAGCTGAGGTTCAGATTGGTGACACAGTATGGCTTCAGCGAGTATGCCTTGTTACTGCTGTTGTCGAGGTACTGGCGGCTCACAAACTGGGTGGTCAGGGCTATATTGAAGTTGTCAACGGGGGTCACAATGAATTCGTTGGAGGCCACAATGTTTGGCGAGAAGGAAATGTCGGTGGTGCCGAGATGTTTGACCACCTGTCCGCCATTATCCCAATCATCCACATATTCGGTATAATCCAGTATCTTGTTCAGGCTGAAAGTTCCTTTGATGTTCCAAGTGAAATATTTGACGGGGCGGTATGCGGAAATCAACTCGATACCAAGACGGTAGCTTTTATCCACATTGGTCATGATGGCAGCACCCACGTTGTTGATCTCTCCTGTAAGTACAAGCTGTTTGTCATAGTACATGAAGTAGGTGTTGGCGTTGAAGGCATACTTGTTGTATTTCATACGATAGCCAAATTCCACATCGTACAGGGTTTCCGGTACGGGTCTTTTATCCTGACGGCTGTCGGTAAGGTCGCTGCGGGTGGGTTCACGCTGCGAGCGAGCCAAAGAGAGATACAGGCTGTGGTGTCTGTTCTTGTCCAGGTCCACACTTACGCCGGCTTTGGGGTTGAAAAAGTGCCATAGGTATTTTTGGCCTATATCTGTCAATTCATCATCAGTACCCGCGATGACATAGTTTATCATTCTGTATTGCAGGTCGATGTAAGTGTACCAGCGGCCTTGGCTATAGTCCAAAGTACCATATACATTGAATTGTGTTTTGTCGCCTTTGCCGTCGTACCAGTGGTAGTTGTATGGCACACCGCCGTATTGGGCCCATTCGATGGTTCCGTAGTGCTTTCCGTCGTAGTGGTTCAGACCACCACCTACTGACCATGACAGCTGGTTGTTGATTTCTTTCTTGCCCACTTTCAGGAAAGATTGTTTAACGTTAAAGGTCATGCCATAAAAATAATTGTCCAGATATTTGCGGGTTACAAAATCGCCACGACGTATGGTGTCCTCTCCAACGATTGGGTTGTCCAAGGCGTATTTGGAGTATTTCTTATCCTGTTTGTATTGTTCGTAATAGCCAATGCCGCGGGTGAAATGTCCTGCCACATTCACTTTGAGAAGGTTTCGGTCGGTTATACGTTTGTTGTAGTCATAAAACAGCTGTGTATGAAGTTGTTGGTAATTGTCGGTTTCGTTGGAATAATGGTGTTTCATTCCGGTAGCATCGTAAAATTCGCCGCAATTATTGTAGCGACGATTGCTGTCGAGCATATAGGAGGGCACACCGTTCCAGGCCAGACCGGTTTTCTCGTTACCATATAATATATTAAGCTTCAGTTTGCCGTAGTCTTTGTTTTTCTTTTTGTTTTTCAGATAGAAATCACTGGAAAAGAAAAGGCTATGTAATTTGGCGGAAGAGAAGTTAATATAACCATCGCTCAGCACATTGGAATAGGAGATGGTGGCGGCGAAGACATCGCCAATCAATCCAGTGCCGAAAGTGGCGGAATTGCGGAAAGTGTTGAAGGAACCAACAGTGCTGCTAATCTCAAAGAAACGCTGGTGGGAATTGTCCAATGTCCCAAAATTCATGGTAGCACCGAAAGCGGCGGATCCGTTATTGGAGGTACCAACACCGCGTTGCACATCCAGGTTCTGTACTTTGGCACCGAAGTCGGGTACATTCACGAACCAGGACCCCTGGGATTCAGCATCGTTAAGGGCTATGCCGTTGATGGTAACGTTGATACGGGTCTGGTCGATACCGCGGATACGCATGTAAGTGTAGCCGATGCCGGTTCCCGCATCGGAGGTGGTAATCATAGATGGTACCAGCTCAAATAAGTTGTTGATACTGCCATTGCCCATGTTTCGGCTGATGTCGTCTTTGCTGACACTGGTGGCAGAGAACATCTCCTCACCGCCAGGTTTGCTCCATGAAATTCCTATACCTTCCAACTGGATAGGCTGTAGCGAATCGGTGATGATTTGGGCACGTGTGTCCATCATTCCTGCCAGCATAGCCAGCAGGCAGAGGATGGTGACATTTAAGAATTTGGATTTCCTCTTGGAGGAAGAACTTTGTTTTTGATTTGCGAAATACTTCATTTCTTTCCGTTTTAAGGTTAATACTAAAAACGAAAGAGGTTGAAATAAGTAAGACTACTGCAATTTTTCCCTTCGTCGGCATTATCCGTATCAGGTTCATTGGGTATGATCTCAGCTGTTAAGCACCCCTTTCAAATACGGCGGCAAAAATACGAAATTATTAGCAAATTAGCAAATTGGTTAATGTGCTAATTTTCAGTGATCAGTGATCAGGGGTTAGTAGTCAGTGGCCAGTCAAGTTGACAACTGACAGTTTTTTATGTGCAAATTATTAAAAGTGGGGTTTCGGGCTTCGCCCTCAAGGGGAGTGATGCTTCGCATCAGGGGAGTCTCACTTCGTTCGAGGGGAGTCTCGCTGCACTCAAGGGGAGTCTCACTTCGTTCGAGGAGAGTTTCGCTGCGCTCAAGGGGAGTTTTTTGAATTTTGAATTTTGAATTTTGAATTCTTTTCCTCTACTCCCTATTTATCAACTTTCAGTTTTCAGTTTTCAGTTTTCAACTTTAATAGATGTACGGAAAAATCTTGTATCTCTTCAGCTTTGTGAATTCCTCGCCAAAGAACTGGGTATAACGTTCATACACGGCTTTGGAGCGGGGCACAATATTGGCGAAACTCCATATCACAAATACTAAACCTGCAACAGACCAACATAGTATGGCAAAGCCCACCCATTCCATAATTTCTCCAAAATAGTTGGCGGAACTTATTTTCTTGAAGGGCCAACCGTATGGAATGTAATAGTTGTTGTCGTTTTTGTCTTTTCTCAATGCGCGGATAATACGGTCGGCGGATAGATTTATGACCATGCCTGAAAAGAAGAGAAAGGTGCCGATGATGAATTGTGGTGACCAGAACCAGCTGATAGGGTAGTAGTCGGCAGGGGAAAGGTAAAACAGCCAGCCACCTTGCATCAACGCGTTGCAAGTGTTGAAAAACACACCTACAACTATGATGGAAATAGGCATCATACTGGTGCCTTTCATTAGTGATGGAAATATGATAGAACGTTGAAGATAATGAATCTCAAAGAAACAGAACATGGTGAAAGTCACCCAGTTAAAGCCATGACCATATTTCAGGGAAATGAGGAACATAATCAGCATAGCCGCAAAAACGGGTATTTCCATGATGAACCATCCTGTTTTGCTCCTTACCGAATTACCCCAGCGATTATTGTAAGTCATGCCGTATGCGGGCGTGATAAATTG
>CACXXY010000145.1 GCA_902771655.1 uncultured Bacteroidota bacterium
AAGGCAGAAAATGCAGGGCATACAACTTGTAGCACCAAAGGACAAAGGGATTGTCGGGATAGGACAATTCGAGAATCACCAATTTGCCGCCAGGACGCAGCACCCGGTGCATTTCAGATAGACCTTGCTCCAGATGCTCGAAATTGCGCACGCCAAAAGCCACACTGACCCGGTCGAAGCTACCATCATCGAATTCAAGATTTTCAACATCTCCCTGCTGAAGAGCGATCATCACGCGAGGGTCAAATGGATATGAATTTTCCGAAACAGAAGCTGCTCTTATACCATCTTCACATGATGATTCTATTTCATTACCAGAAGATTTAACCAAGCGAAAGCCATCTCTTTTCAGTACTTTTTTCCGTCCAACTTCCAACATATTCTCAGACAGGTCGATGCCCACAATTTCGCTACCAACCTGCACTTTTTTTGCTATGGCAATGGCAAAATCACCCGTTCCCGTTGCCACATCCAAAACACGCAAAGGTTCAGCACTGTCTGCAATTACACGTACCGCCTTACGCCGCCACGAGCGGTCGATGCCGAAGGACATGATGTGGTTCAGTCTGTCATAGCTGGGAGCAATGTCGTTAAATAGCTGGCGGATTCGGGGTTTGGAAGGCATTGTTTTTAATGTGCTAATTTTAGGGGTCAGGTTACAGGGGTCAGGGGTCTGGTTTTAGGGGTTAGGGGTCAGGTTTTAGGGGTTAGGGGTCAGGTTTTAGGGGTTAGGGGTTAATTAACTATTAACTATTAACTATTAATTGTTTTTAGATTCCTGCGAGAAGGGCAAAGGCGAAGGTGGAGAGTACCAACAGGGGCAGGGCTGGGTCAAGGGCTTTCCCATCTCGGCTCCACATCATTTTCAAATGAATCATATACAATGGTAAAGTAATGAGATAAAGGAAGTTCCATGCAGACGTATAGGTCATCAGGGTGAACAATAACATACATAACCAAGCGAACACTATCAGCACGGTCTGGTAAATTTTGGCATTGAGGGCACCAAATTTAAGAGGAATGGTGACACGGTTGCCCGCATCAGACTCCATATCCCTGATATTATTGACATTCAGCACTGCCACGCTGAAACAGCCTATTGTCACAGCAGGCAAAATCAGCAAAAGTGAATCGATGGTATGCGCCACCACAAAATAAGCTCCCAGCACAGAAGTCAGGCCAAAGAAGATAAAGACGGACAAATCGCCCAGTCCTCTGTAGCCGTATGGATTCTTCCCCAAGGTATAGTGCATGGCGGCCCAGATGGCAGCCACACCCAGAAAGAGCAGCAGTGCCGGTTTCCAGGCGAAGAAAGTACCGAAAGAAGTCCATATCATAATGGCTCCGAACACACAGCACAAGATCACAAAAAGCGCTATCAGTATCTTGAAATCTTTCACACCAATCTCACCTTTGGCCAAGCTGTACATGGGTCCCTCGCGCTGTTCGCCGTCGGTACCGCGGAGGAAATCGCCCAATTCGTTGGACAGGTTTGACAGAATCTGCAAACAGACTGTCGTCAGCAAAAGCCATACAATCAGTCCCACAGAAGTCTCGAATGTTTTCATTGCCAGCGACATGCCCAACACCACTCCCGCCAGCGACAGGGGCAGCGTACGCAAGCGCATGGAAAAAACGGCAGCCTTTAATTTATTTTTTTTCATATCCTTTGGTTATTTTCAGACGTGGACAACACATCCTTTCAAAAATCGTTTATATTTTTTATTACATTTTTGGACACACGCAGTATCATATAAAATCACTCGTGATAAAATTCTATATATAAATGATTTATATTAAAAATCATAACCCACACCAATATAGAAACCCACTCTGTTTTGTTTACTATTCCAATGCACATTAGCCATTAAGGGACCGAATTTCGACTTATAAGCGAACTGCAAAGCCGCCGCAAAAATCGCATGGTTTTGCATAACCAATTTTTTATCATTAACGTTCCCATCGTGCAGTGCGGCCGCAATTGCCGAAACATATATATTTTTATACACCTTGAAACGGAAATCCAAATCCACAGTTGTCAGAATATCACCACACATCAACCCTCCATTATAGCCAATAAAAGGCATCTGATGTTCGTAATACCTTCCCTCCAAAGTACCACCAACATAATTGTACATATACTGGTACGCTGCCACCCCTCCCAAAACATATCTACCTCTAACGGAGGCGATTATGGAAAATATCTTGCAAGTAGGGATAGTTCCCTTGAAAGCGGCCGAGACATAATGCATGTCTTTGAAATTGAAATCATAAGCGGCAGACACACGAATACCCTTGTTCGGGAAATAGCGATCATCCTCATTGTCGAACAGGAAACGCAAATATACAAAAGGATAGAACTGCTTCCAATTGACGCCAGAAGACACTCCTTCAGAGGAGAAGTAACGCCAATACGGCTGGTGTTCCAGACGGAAACCTCCACTTAAATCCACCCTACTCCAATGAGTGTCAGCAATATAAACCTTCAGTTCATTATGAACCAATTGTTCAATATAAACATCCTTAGGGTCTCTGAAAAGCCCGTTGCCAAACAGCGTACGGTAGTGTATCTTCAATGACGCACCGAATTTAGGAGCCCTGATGGGGGTATAACTATATTCCAACTTCAAATAAGGAGAACTTGACAAACGAAGAATGAGGTCAAATTCAGAACCATAAATTCTATTCCGGCCGAAACCAAAATTCAACAGGGCGGCAAACCATTCTTCCGTGTCGGCACGCAGGCCTATTCCGATAGAGTTCTCATGTTTTTTCAAACAGTTGAAAATCAGTTTATAGCCATCACTACCATCACTTACCAGCCGGTAAGTCACCTGAGAGAAAGCCATCGTGCCATAAATGACAGACTGAGCAATCTCCAACTGTTCTTTTCCATAATACTCGTCTGGTTTCAGGCGTATCTTCCAGTTCAGGAAATCCTGTTCTTTTTCCGTAACTCCGGTATATTCGACAGAAGTTATTTTCACTTCCGTATTTGACAGATTAACAGCCTTTTTATTGTACATCTTGCGACCGTTATTACCCACAATCCGCGCCAAACTATCCAATTCCCTTTCGTGTTCCGCGGCCGCCTTATAACCCCGTTCTATCAAGGTAGCGATTTCCTTAGTACCGAAACTCAACATGCCGAATCCTGTAATATCAGGTGTTATATAGACGGTAGTATTTTTCACATTGTTATTGTGTGCTTCCAGACCGCCTGAATACTGTGCGGTCTGCATAATAACATCAGCAACATTGTTCACTTTGCCGTAATCTCTTGGCATAGTCAGCTCAACTCCGATGATAATATCCGCGCCTGCCACCTTGGCCACATCTGTCGGGAAATTATTTTTAGTACCGCCATCGGCCAGAATCATTGAATCGACGCGTACCGGACGGAAATACCCCGGTATAGACATGGTAGAGCGCATTGCTTCAATCAGCGGACCGGAGGTCCAGTGTTTTTCTGTTTGTGAAACGATCTCGGTGGCCACACAACAATAAGGGGTTGGCAAATCCATAAAATCCATATCGTGCTGGTATCCGACAGACAATGAACTCATCATGTTATACACATTCAGTCCATATAAGAAACCGGAAGGCAAGCTCCTCACAAACTCCTTACCCTTAAATGGGATGTCAATAACGTAGGTTTGCTTATAAAGCTGTTTTTCGTACGAATAGTAAGTCTTGGGCACATTGTCACTCATCATCACATTCCAGTCAACAGCCTGCACAATCGAATCAATTTCAGTTGCCGAGTAACCCATCGCATACAAGCCTCCCATCAGTCCACCCATACTGGTACCCGCCACAAAGTCAACAGGGATACCCTTCTCCTCCAGATATTTCAGCACACCGATATGGGCGGCACCTTTTGCGCCACCGCCTGCCAGCACCAATGCCACTGTCGGCCTTGTCTTGCGAATCTTGGCCATATATTTATGCATTCGGGCAAAAAAAACAGAGTCCGACTTCGGATCATAACTGATATTGACCAACTTGCTGTTTTGGGCTGACAAGTTTCCAATCAGAAAGCTCATCATAAAAACAAGGAGTATATTTCTGACATTCAACAAGTACTTCATATATCACCATATTACAACGGCAAATTTACATAAAATCCCCGAATTACACACAGACAAATAAATTTTTTGTAGGGACGCACTCGTGCGTCCGAAAAAACACAGAGGAAAGATACGATTTTTTATACATACAATATTTCATTTCCCATCACGGCACGGCTTCTGCATAAACATTTTCAAGAGATATCACATGGTAGTGCAGAAAGAGGTGATCGAAGGGCAATATGGGAATACAAAGTAAATTGTATGCTATTAATAGGGCATTCCTTGTCTTAAGTATTTTTCCAAAGTATTGCGACAAACATGAAAGGTTTTGGCTATTTTATGTTTTGAAACAGATTGACCGAGCATATCATCTATCAAGGCAGCCTTTCCATATAATTTATGTTTCTCGGGTTCATTCTTTCGTCCTTTAGGTCTTCCCAATACAATCCCTTCCGCTCTTTTTCTGGCCAAAGCCTCCTTGGTTCTCTGACTGATAAGATTCCTTTCGATTTCAGCGCTCAAACCAAAGGCAAAAGCCAACACCTTGCTCTGAATGTCATCCCCTAAACGATAATTGTCTTTGATGGTCCACACCTTGCATTCTTTCTTCATACAAAGACTGAGAATTTCCATAATCATGAACAAATTTCTACCCAAACGTGACAACTCGGCACAAATAATCAAGTCATCTTTCTTTACATGCTCCAAAAGCCTGCCTAATTCACGCTTGTTGTAACTTTTGGTACCCGAAATAGTCTCCTCTATCCAGTCATCGATGTAAAGTTGACGTGATTTGCAAAAATTCTTAATTTCAAAGCGCTGGTTCTCCACTGTTTGTTTGTCGCTACTCACGCGAATGTAGCCGTAATTCATAGTTTCTCCTTTCTTTTTTTTGTTAATAGCACAAATAACGAAGGAACTTGTCCCTTCTGCAAGGATTAATTTGCTAAATATTTTTGTATCCTCGCAACGTAATAATTATTCAACGGCAAAGAACATCATGACAAGAAAGGATGTGCTGCACGAGGGACATAGCCTCTAACACCGCCATGCTTGCAGAAGCCCACGAATGTACTCCTAAAAAAATCAAAAGAAAAACGGGATGGTCACCCACCCCGTTTTTATGCTAACTTACTAATTCAATTAGCACAACAATTAATTTACGTATTTGCGAATTTATCAGTGCTCGTCCCAGATACATCTGACACTGTGGCCATCGCAATTCGTATGTTTAAGAATTGTGATCTTCTCGCAGATATAGTCAATCATAGCACCGGTAGCTGCGTCATACACAGGATGACAGCTCCAGTAATATGCATTACCCATCATTTCCTCATATCTGCCAGTTGAGCAATTGTACTTACCGCCAGGTACTGAGTTAAAGCCAGTAGCGTTTGTATTTATACTTACTTGACCATTATTGGTAGGAGTAATCCAGTAATTGGTTGATCTCAAATCTGTGGTTGGATACATATTCAATTCTTCATACTCCTCGTCTGATGGCAGATACCAGCCTTCAGGACAGATACCTTGGATGCGGTGACCCATGTCGTAGGCTCTCGCGACTGAGTCAACAGAACCGTATCTTGCAGTGTCAGCAGCTGCGTACCAGTCATAGAGGTGACCGAAGATGCTCACGTTCTCTTGAACATTGGGATATTCGCGTGAGTAGTAGCTCATCACATTGTCGATAGGACGACCGTCGCTGTACAGGGTTGACTTCAGGTCTTCCGTCGTCCAGCACTTGCAGCCTCTACCCAAACGCACTGACGGATATCTGTTCTGTTCATTATCGATAGCGACAGGACAAGGCTGGAAGCTGACCTTGATGATTTGGTCGCAAGTCAAGCTGAAACCGCAGCTGATGTCACTATCGTCTCCCCTACTTCGTAGATGCTGTCAGCTGGTGCGTTGTTAGTGATTACAAGCTTACTGTCATCAAGTGTGGTATGGTTAACCACTGTTGGTGTGCCGATGGTCACCAGATACAGGTTGCAACCGCCGTGCTTAATCACCGTGTCGATATTGGCCGGGCAGGTGAATTCGAGGTTACCAGGAGCATCAATAGCCGGACGGACTGTGATGTTTTGGGTCTGCTCTGAATATCTGCCGCACAGGTCTTCCACTTTCCATACACGATGGATGATACGGCTCTCGTTGTCAGCACCGGTGGTGTCAAGATCGTGGAAGCTTACCACCAACTCACCCGGAGCGGTACAGTTGTCGTGGAAGCTGCTCATGTCGGGTTCGCCGGTCAAGCTGGTTGAGGCGTCAATCTCGCCTGCGGCATTGCGGCAGATGGTGATGTCATCAGGACGGGTGAAGGTCGGATCTTCTGTATCCACAACAGTGAAGTCAACAGTGTCACGAGCCTCGCAACCCTTTCTGTCGGTCACTTTCACGGCCACTTTGTAGGTATGGCTGCAGTCGTT
>CACXXY010000146.1 GCA_902771655.1 uncultured Bacteroidota bacterium
GATCTTCTTCACCGACTCGATGAGCGAGGTGATGCCCGCCGACAGCACGATGACGGCGATGATGATGGCGCTGAAATACTCGATGCGCCCGAAGCCGAAGGGATGCTTGCGGTCGGCGGGACGCTGCGAGAGCTTCGTGCCCACAATGGTGATGACGCTCGACAGCGCGTCGCTGAGGTTGTTGACAGCGTCCATCACGATGGCCACACTGCTGGCCACGATGCCGACACCGGCCTTAAAAGCCGCCAAAAGAACATTGGCGGCGATGCCGACCCAACTGGTGCGGATAATCTGTGTACTACGATCGGGTTGATTACTCATTTGAGGGTTGATTTTGCTTAATGACTCAAAATGCGATTATTACTTGAATTTGTCCAATGTGAAAAATTTCCGCGCCAATCCGTGTGATACGCGGAAAGATTTAACTTACATCCACTCAAAACTCCCTTCCCCCGCGCCGATCTCGAAATGGCATTTGGCAATGCCGAGGTCGAGTTTTGCATAGCCGATGAGGGAGAACTTCGCCTTGGCCTCCACACGGTTGCCATCGTGCAGGGTAAACACGAACTTCTGCTGGTTCACGGCCGTGGGTGCCAACAACGCGGCCTCTGCGCCGCGCACGAACCATTCGGGGAAAGGCTTCCCGTGGTCGGCAGTGCGGTGGTCTTCAGTTACGTCGGCAACAGTCCGTTTCTGCGGGTGCTGTACCCCTTGGTTGGCACCGTAGCCGAGCGACACAACGCAGACGAGCGTCTCGCCGTCGTCCACCTTGTACTGGTCGGGTTGCTTGCGGAAGGAGAGTCCCACCCAGCAGGTGTTCAAACCGAGCGTTTGCGCCAACAGGATCACCTTCTCGCCGTAGTAGCCGACTTTCATGTCATCGCCCTTTTTGCAAATCATGGCGATATAGTTGCGCACACCCCGGAACTTGCCGTACTTGGCTATCCCGCCAGCAAAAGCGTTAGACTCCTCAGTCACTAGCTGTATGTGCAAGCCGCCCTCGTGGTTGCACTCGTCGATGAGACATTGCAATTGTTGGATTTTCTCAGCCTCGATGGGCTTTTCGATGTATTGCCGCACACTGTGGCGGGCAACGATGGCTTCTTGTAGGGTCATATTCTTGTTGTTTTTAATATGGAAGGCAAAGGTACGAAAAAGATCGCTCGATTATAAAACTCACAGAAGACATATCCCTCTTGAGGCATCCCCACCTGTAGGAGTTAAAACTTGCGTCCTGCCTTCTTGAGCATTCGCCTTACTTTGCGGTATCGCTTGGTTAACCAGTTTTCAATCATCTGGTTCTCGGTATCCGGATTGTCTGGAATTTTTTCTTTTTGTTTTTTTGAACGTGAAAAACGAAGGTAAGCTCCAATGTGACGACTCTTTTTCTCATGATATATTTCATCGAATGGAATAAGTACAGCAGTATCCTCAATATTATGCATCAGGCGATTAACCGCTGTGCCAAACATCAGCATTTGGGAGGTGATGGAAATATAGGCTGTCAAATTCGGGGGGAGGTGTACTCCTCTCATCCTGGCTGCCGACTTGAGCAGTTTGTAATCATCCACCATATCATCTTTATTCACAATTAGATCCATCAATTCTGCGTCTGCGTCAGGCTTTATCGTCAGGTCATCCCATGGACGGACAAGTTCTTCCTCATCACCAAAATGTTTCCATAGGAAATGGTATATTAAATTTCTTGTGATATGGTCGTAAGAAGGATATACGGTGATTTTCCCGAAGAAATAAAGCAGGTTCGGATTCTTCATGATAATGGCCACAAGACCGTCCCATAAATTGTCCAAAGCGAAGATGGTTTTGGCACCATTTTTTGAACTCTGATATTCAGGAGCCACAAAATTGCGCCCAAGCTCTATGACATGTGGCAGATACTCCTTGATGAATTTCTGGGAGAAGTGGAACTGATGGGAGCTTGCCATAATAGGCTGGCCGTTTTTGTCAAATGCGGCATCTGATCCAAGAAGGAAACGGTAACCGCCGATAATGGCCTCGTTGTCTGGATCCCAGACTATCAGCTGCTTGTAGGGCTTCTCCATCTTGTCATATTCGTCAAGGTCCACGGCATTGCCGGTAGAACCTCCGGCTTCACGGAAAGATAATTCCCGCAGCCTGCCAATCTCTGTGACAACATTGGGAGAGTCTTGCCAGGTGACGATGTATAGCTCGTTGTGCCCTTTGTTGGTATCTTCCAGTTTCTTGGATTTGGTGAGCTCCGCTTTTAGCAGTTCAACAGGTACGGGATCTATTAATGTGTTCATAATGATAAGATTGTCAATCAATTCCAGATGGCCATGGATTAGACACTATGCCTGCCATCTTGAGCATAGTCTTGTGAGCCAGTTCTCTCATGCGTTCTGCCTCTTTTTTCCGGGGTGTGTTGAGATCGGGAACAATAGGGTCGCCAACATGAATGGTTAGTAGAGGCTCGTTTTTACTGAAAAGTTTACGCCATCCGGTTCGAGGTCGGAATGAGATCACCAATGGCATTATTGGGAGAGAATACCTATATGCCATGTTGAAAGCTCCTATTTTGAAGGGCCTTAGCGGAGCGTAGAATTTCCAGCTGCAACTTTCCGGAAATATGTGTATCCATTGCTTGTTGGCGTGTAGTTCATCTAAAGCTTGGTCAAACGCTCTTAATCCACTGTGTTCCTCGGGGATGGCAATGCCTCCAATGTTTTTCATTAAAAATCCGTCTTTGCCACGGAAGGGCTGGGCATACATGGGAATCCACGCTTTCCGATAGCGCATCGCCTGCATAACGCATATCATGTCCCATCGGTGAACATGGTTGCATACAGTCATCATGCCGTTGGCCAAAATATCTTTGTTTTTGTGTATCTTCTCACGGCCTTCAATTTTGAGACCATAACGAATCCTGTTTAAGGGGAAAGCCACAAACCAGGTGGTGAGATAGATGAGGAGATGCCATATTTTGAACTTCAGGGATTTATCAAGATAGGTGTATGTTCCGTCGAATTTTATGTCCTTGAGATCTCCGCGTATGGGGGCCATTCTTGTGAATGGTTTGTCCCCGGAGAATTCTTCTGGCGGTTCGGGAACATAGACTCCTTCCTTTACTTTGAAGTTTCTATAAGCCGGGCCAAATGCTGAATAGTCTTTTAACATGCCGTTTTTTTTCAAATAGATTGGTGCTCTGAATCACCAACAACCAATTTGCAAAAATAGCAAAAAAATTGTATAATAAATATGTTGACAGCGTTTTCCCGGCTACCGCATGAAATTTTTTTTATTGTCTGTATATCTGCGCAAAGAAGGGGTTTTGTTTAGCCACATCGTCAAAATTGGCCCAGTGGTCGGAAAAACAGTCGGAACACCAATGTCCGCCTTCCAATACCAATTTCGGCGATGCTTCAAAACGGTGTCCTTGATGGCACTCCCATTTGAGAAGTGCTGATGGATTGCCGGTATAATCCGCTGAAATCAAACGGCCACCCCGAAAAGCGGCGGCAGCTTGCAATTCCGCCACCGTCAGTTTCGATAACGGCTTAGTCTCATCATAGCCGTGGTCAATATGTACTGCCTCGTTGGCACCCGCGGCTTCCGACAGGTCCCATTCAGACCAGTCGGGAATGGATCGATATTTTTCCAAACTGCCGTAATAGGCTCGGATGCGTGCCTCGTCGTGGTGCCGTATCCAGTATTGTGTGCCATACGTCTTTTTGTGTGCCAATATACGTGTTGCCGCCTTGATGATGGCAGGCGGCACAATCGTGGCCATACGGAAAATTTTTGGAAGTCCGTCACTCATTTGCTGGAAATAGTCGTCCAGCGGGATATTGGCACGGAAGTGCAGATATTCTTCCAAGATGTCGGCATCGAGGTAATATTGTCCGTGGAAGTTCTTCAGTACAAACCAGTTTGCGTCGAAGATTTTTTCGGGACGAGGACAGTGGACGGCTTTCAGCACACGAGTCTCAAAGTCATAGTTGCTCATACGGTACTGAGGACCGCTGCTGATGTTGTAAAACCTGTTCCAGAAGGACTCGGGCACATTATCGCGGCACACCCGTTCCAACAATCGTCCCGAATCTTCTACGGTGGCCCATTCGAGCACGCCCCGTATGGGTACATGGAACATGATAGGATCAAAGTTTTTCAGGATGGCAGGGTAGAGGATGCCCGATTGTCGCAGGCTCACCCAGTGGCGTAGGCCTGAGTCGGCGAAGATACGCTCAGCGGCTATTTTGCTGACCGCATAATAGTCGTATGCACTGGCGAAGACAGGGTCACCGCAGCGTCCCCAGTGGACGGGCTCATTGCGGTCGGAAGTCTCGGCCACCGATCCGATATACACGACTTTGATGTCCTCGTGATTAGGCTGTGCAAGTATGGCGTTCACAATATTCTCTGCCGCTTTCACATTCACATACAGTGTCTCTTTCGGATAATAGTCGGCCTTTGGCGACACCATGCCGCCTACATGTAGTACGTAGTCGGCTCCCGTAACGCCTATCTTCACATCTTCGTAGTTGACGAGATCGCCCCATATCACTTTGATTTTGCCTGCCAAGGGTTTCAGCTTCCGTCGGTTCTTGGCACTCGGTCTTGCCAAAATGGTAATGTCATAATTGTCAGGGCGTTTCAGCAATTCCTGAAGGCCAGCCCATCCCATTGTTCCTGTGGCTCCTGTCAAAAAGATTCTTTTCTTCATTTTTTGTTTGATAATAAATCAAGAAAATTAAGTCGTATTAAATTATCGAATTAGGTACGGGTGAATTTTTTCGTGCGGGTACATGCCGTGTGTGTCTGGAAAATATGAAATATCAATATGCTAATCTTATGTTGTCAACCCATACCACATTGCCGGGGCATCCGGTGAAGGGTTCTTGATAGCCAGCTGAGATTTGTAGGATTATGTGGGTGGGCTCCACATCTGCCTTATAACCAATTTCTTTCACGGGAACCATCTTCCCTTTGGAGTTGCGGGCCATGAATCGGTTCTTGTAGAGTTTCTCCCAGCTTTTGTAATCGGGTAAGTTGGAGACGTCGCCGTAACGTACGGGCAGTCGGTGGTTGTTTTGCCAGTCGGGAATGCTCTTGGTGATACGTTCGGAAGCGGTTCCAACCCGGTAGGCATAAATATTACCCTCTTCATCTTCCCAGCGGTGCTGCAGGAAAAGTATGATTTCACCGGCATCCTTTCCTTTGACCGTGGTGACTTTTGTGGAACCCGTAGCTCGCACCATGGCTCTGTCATT
>CACXXY010000147.1 GCA_902771655.1 uncultured Bacteroidota bacterium
CAAAAACCTCGGCACATTGACCAAAGGCAAGGACCAATGGGAAGAAAACATCGCTGAAATCGACAGCAACCGCGTGGTTAATATTCACTGTTTGGGGGCCGTGAAGGCGGCAGATAAAGCAAGAAAACATTCTGACTAATTGTAAAAATGAGTATTTTTGCAAACTGAGACAATTGGGGTAGAACGTTTATAGACTTACGGAATCCGTGACAATATGATAACGAAAGAAGAAATACAGGAGTTGCTGCATAGTAATGAGACCTATCGGGTGGAACGAACCACGTCAACCGGCGATATGGACAAGTTTCAGGAAGCTATTTGTGCCTTTGCTAATGATTTGCCTAATTCCCGCAAGAAGGGCTATCTGATCCTTGGTGCATACGACAACGGGACACTATCCGGTCTGAAAGTTACTGATGACTTGCTGAAAAAGATAGCGGCTATACGCTCTAATGGCAATATCCTGCCGATACCTGTTATGAGTGTCGAAAGTTTCCAGTTTCCAGAGGGTGACCTGCTGGTGGCAGAGGTGAGTCCATCCGACCTGCCTCCTGTTCGATACCGTGGTCGATCGTTTATACGTATAGGCCCACGTCGTGATATAGCGACAGAAGCAGAGGAACGTATTTTGGCTGAGCGCAGGATGTCATATATGGCCACTTTTGACACCACTCCATGTTTTTCAGCCAAACTCAGCGACATCAACACAGACTTGCTCCGCCCCAAGTATTTGGAGCCACTTTTAGGTAAGGAGGTGGTTGCTGCCGACAAACGTCCCCTTGAAGAACAGATGGCAGCCGTAGGAATGTATGACACAGAACATCAATGTCCGACTTATGCTGCTGTGGCCTTGTTCGGATACAAACCGCGACGCTTTATGCCTGGTTTGTATGTGCAATATGTTCGTTTCCTTGGTGAAGATGTGACTAGCGAGGTGGAAAACGAGCTTCAGCTGGATGGTAACTATTGTGAACTGTTGCCTCGATTAGAATCGCTGCTTGAATTGTCAGTTATCAAGAAGAAGCCTGTATTTGTGTCTGTTCTTCGCGAAGAGATGATCAACAACTATCCCTATTACGCCATACGAGAGCTACTTTTGAATGCTTGCATGCACCGCGATCTACAAAGCAATACACCATTGCGTTTCTATGAGTTTGCCAATCATCTGGAAATTCTGAATGCCGGTGGCCTATATGGCAACGCCCGTCCCGAGAATTTCCCACGGGTTAATGATTACCGCAACCCACTTATAGCCAGTGCTATGAAGACGATGGGTTATGTTAACATGTTCAATAGAGGCGTTGGCCAAGTGCAAACGGATTTGAAAGAGAATGGGAATCCTCCGGCAGAGTTTGATGTGAGCTTAATTACGGCATTCAGGGTAGATGTAATAAGTGTTGCATCCTCAAAAAGCAGTTCATACCCCATTGCCACCAACGATGTCGGAGATCGTGTCGGAGATAATGTCGGAGATCTTGTCGTAGATGATATACGGAATGTAGTAAAGACTCATTCTTCTCAACTTTCTGAAAGACAGATTACTATCATCGAATTAATGTTTCTGAATCCATCTATTTCCGCAAAAGAAATGTCGCAGAAGTTGTCGCTAACAAGTCGCACAATAGAACGTGACATTGCAAAAATAAAAAAACTGGGTATTGTTGAACGGGAGGGAAATGATCATGGTGGAACATGGAAAGTGTTGGTTCCAAACAAAGAAAAGTAAGTTCACAATGCTTTTGTTGCGGATATTCCTGAAAAATCCGCAACGACACTGCGGATTTTTCGTTTGTTATATAAACATAAATATCAGAGATTATGAAGAAGATAGCAATGCTATGCGCAGTGATGCTCGCCCTTGGGTCAACGGCTTGCAAGACGGGTAACCATAACAGCCCTGATACCAGCACTACGGTGTTGTCCGACACTTCAACCATTAAAAACAGTTGGGCTAAAGACATTTACGTTGATGACACTTGTCTGACGTATGTGATATTTTTTTGGTCGGATGAATTCTCGGAGCGCACAGTACACGAGTTGGAAGCAGCCGGTGACACCGTCGGTTTGGATAATTTTTACACGGCGGCAGACGATATGTTGTGGTATCTGGCAATTTGCAGAGACAGATTGCAGGAAATGAAGGTGAAATTTTATGAAACAGATGCTAGCAAAGCGGTCCACTATCCCGGCGGGGTGTTCCGTACTACAAAAGAAACGGATTGTGGGGTACTCGTCCTTGAACCCAGAAAGAACCCTGTCTTTATGGATTATTTTGAATTTCTCGAATCTGTTGGATGGACTGGCGAGTAGGATTGCCTGTACGTTCATCTTGCAGAACGAGTTTTGCGGTGGGAAACGGCAAGCGCTCCTATGCCGCTGATGTGGTCGCGGCACGGATTCTTCCTATTTGCAGACTATCCCAGCACCACGTCCATCACCATCATCAAGACGAAGCCAATGGCAAAGCCGATCGTGGAGAGGTTGGTGTGGGCGCCTTGGGCGGTCTCGGGGATAAGCTCCTCCACGACCACATACATCATGGCGCCGGCGGCGAAGGCCAGCAGGTAAGGAAGCGCCACACCGAGCACGCCGGCCAGCAGCAAAATGGCCACGGCACCGATGGGCTCCACCACGCCGCTCAGGGTGCCGATGAGGAACGACTTCATACGAGAGTTGCCCTCTGCGTGCATGGGCATCGAGATGATGGCGCCTTCGGGGATGTTCTGTATGGCAATGCCGATACTCACCGCGAGGGCGGCACTGAGGGTCAGCCCTTGCGCTTCGCCGGCGAAAACCACCCCCACGGCCATGCCCTCGGGCAGGTTGTGGATGGTGACGGCCAGCGTCAACATCGCCGTGCGCGAGAGCTTTGATTTCGGTCCCTCGGCTTTCAGGGCGCCGTTGTGCAGGTGCGGCGTCAGCTCGTCAATCAGCAGCAGGAACGCGACACCGGCCAGGAAGCCTATGGCGGCCGGCAGCACACGCTCGCCCGCCATCTCGATCGACGGTATCAGCAGCGACCACACGCTGGCGGCCACCATCACCCCACTGGCGAACCCCAGCAGCGTCTTCTGCATCCTGTCGGGGATCTCCTTTTTCATAAAGAAGACGAAAGCCGAGCCCAGCATCGTGCCGAGCAACGGCAGCAGTATTCCGATGATTATGGCATTCATTACATTAATCTTTCACGCTGCAAAAATGCACATTTTCTGTCAGATAGGAGTCCCTATAAATGGCTATTTTGCGGGAAAATTGTCATTCTACGGTTAAACGGGTACAATTGTATAATGACTCACATCAGAATATCTCACCATCCCAAAGCATCTTCAGGAAGTCCAGGACATAGACGAGTTCCGTGTCGCCGGACTGGCGAGTGATAGGATCGAGCGACACGAGGAGCAAGCGGCAATCCGGATGTTCCTCATGGAAAGCTTTAAGCCCCTTCTTGTGCTTGGTCTCCACGTGCTCTGTCGATTTGACCTCGATGGCCACCTTCGCGTCGCCGATGACAACATCCACCTCCTTTTGGTCGTAGGTGTGCCAATAGGAAATGACGTCACGCTTGTCGTTGTAGCCTTTATAGGCGATGATTTCCTGCATCACGTAATGTTCGAAGGCGTGCCCGTAATCGTCGGTGCCGCGCTTCAACGAGTGACGGCCCATGAGGTAATTGGCAAGTCCGACGTCAAAATAGTAGAAACGGGGAGCTTGGACAATCTTACGCTTGATTTCTTTCCTGAATGCGGGAATCTCGTACCCGATAAGCGTATCGTAAAGAATCTGGAAATACGATTTGACTGTTTTGGCCGACACTCCACAGTCCGAAGCGATATTGGAGTAGTTCAGCATTTTCCCGTCGGAAATGGCGGCGACCTCCATAAACCGTTCAAAGGCATCGAGCTCCCTCACCTCGCCCTCTTCCCGGATTTCCTCATCGAGATAGACCTTCACGTAGCCGGAGAGGCGTTTGGTGGCATCTTCCACCATATAGTGGCGGGGAATCATGCCGTTTTGCACGGCACGGTCGATTTGGAAGTCCGTCACTTCGGGCCACACAAGCGGATAGAGCGTTTCCGGTATGGCGCGGCCTCCAAGTGTGTTTGCTCCTGAACGTTTCAGCTTTCTCGAACTGGAACCGCTGAGGATAAAGTATAGGCCTCGTTCGACCATCAAGGAATGCACCAGATCCAGCAGTTCGGGGACCTTCTGTATCTCATCCACTATCACCAGCGTGCCGGCCGGCTTGTCTTGTAGCGCTTCCCAAAGGGAATCAGGGTTCTGTTTGAAAGCTCTTCTCACATTCGGTTTGAGCAAATCATAATAGACCGCCCCTTTGAAACGCTCTTTCAACAAGGTGGATTTGCCCGTCTGACGTGCGCCAAACAGAAACATTCCTTCGTCCAATTTGTTCTCAATATCAGAAATTCTCTTATACATATAACCTTTGAATTTGTGGAGTGTACTCCCGATTTTTCTATGAAATTCGGGAGTATAGTCACGAAATTATTGATTTTTCCTGTTTTTAATATTCAATTATCTATCTTTGTATCAATTAATTTCAAAATAGCAGCATATTATTTGGCTGCAAAAATAAGAATTTTTCTTATATCAAAGCAAAACCAACAAAAAAATTCGGGCATAATGGCTTCCCCTGCGAGGGAATCTCCACGGATCGCGCGAATCTGCGCGGATTTCCGATAGATGATTTTTGCCCTGGTCATATATTTTGCTTTCATTGTTTCACGCAAACGCACGCTGCGGCCAATACAATAAAATTTCAACGCAGAGAAGCCATAAGTATTAGATAATGTGTATTTTTGCGGCATAAAAACATATTAACGTACTGATAGATGGAGAAAAATCAGGAACTAAATCTAAATACCCATAAAGACGAAATGCTTGGAGGTTTATTCCATAATTAGAAAACAATATGATTAAAATGACAACAGTATTGAAAATTATTTGTTTAATTGCTCTTGCAATAGTTGGTTGTGGTACTTTTGAGTTGCTTCAATTTGGAAAAGCCATTCAAGAAGAAACGCGAATAAGATTGCAAAAAGAGAAAGATTATTATTTAGGGCTTGAATTTGAAGGGGTTGTTGTCGAAAAAAAATATAATGTTTTTGTCAAAAAAAATGAAGATGAATATTCAGTAACACTATTATTGCATCAAATAGAACCAAAACCATCATTTCCTTATAATAGTAATATTTATTTTGATTATACTTGTGATA
>CACXXY010000148.1 GCA_902771655.1 uncultured Bacteroidota bacterium
TACAGCCTGCGGTTTATGCTGAGGTGCAGAAGCAGTTTTATGAGGTGGTTTTCGGCACCAATGTGGAGTATTTTCAGATGAAGAATAGTTATACTACAGTGTTTTCTATAGGTGGAGGTGCTTTTTACCGTTGGAATGACGCACTGATTTTGGATTTTTTTTTCGAGTGGCAACGGCTGCGCTTAGGAGTTAGTTACGATATCACCCTGTCGAGTCTGGTACCTGCAAATAAAGCTCGTGGTGGATTGGAACTGTCTCTGAATTATATCTTTAAGCGCAAGCGTGTCACCAAGCTGGGCAAGGAACCCTGCCCGTTTGATATTATGTAGGGGTTAGTGATTAGTGGTCAGTGGTCAGTGGTCAGTGGTCAGTGGTCAGTGGTCAGTGGTCAGTGATTAGTGGTTAGGGGATAGAATATAGGGGTCAGGTTACAGTAGGGACGCAATGCTTGCGTCCGAAAAATGTAGGGCTGTCATATTATGGCAGCCAGATGTGGTGGAATTAGAGAAGTTTAAATTCCCCTTCTTCTAGAAGGGGTGGCCGAAGGCCGGGGTAGTGAATAGGGGTTAGTGATTAGTGGTCAGGGGTCAGTGGTCAGGGGTTAGTGATTAGTGGTCAGGGGTCAGTGGTCAGGGGATAGTGATTAGGGGTTAGGTGTTAGGTGTTAGGTGTTAGGTGTTAGGTGTTAGTGGTCAGGTTACAGGTTATAGGTTTGAGTTGATAGTTGAAAATTGATGGTTGACGATTGACAATTGACATTTGAATTAGTCATTAGGAATATAGGGTTTAGTGTTGAACTTAGAATTATGAATTATGAATCATCAACTATTAATTATTAATTGTTAATTATTAATTATGCTCCGCTGTTTTAGGTCTTTGGTTTGCACGCTTCTGCTCTGTGTGTTCTGCATCGGAACGATGTCGGCCCAGAATGGCTTGTCGTTGGTTGAACGCAAAGCATTGGCGGATAGCATCAAAAATAATCCCTTGCCCTATGCCATCACCCGCCTTCCCGACCACATAAATAGCCCTTTCTCTGAATACAACCCGCTTTTGCTCTCCGATTCTCTCTTTTTCTTCTCCTCCATGCGCTCAGAAGTGGATGATGACAATGAACTGTTTTTCGATACGCATTGGTCCAGCAAGATTTATCAGGCTGATTATAAAGATGATAACTATCTGAACGTTAGAACTTTATCTTCGGTAATAAATAAAGGAAAGTATTATCATCCGAATTTCTGTTTCAATAAGGCACAGGATTATATGGTGTTTTCCCGTTGCTACAGAACTGTGAATGAAGAACTTGTGTGCGATTTGTACGAAAGTCGCAAGCAAAAGGGTAAGTGGGGCAAAGCGGAATTGCTTGGTAGTGACATCAACGGCAAGAATTTCAGCAGCACCCAGCCTTTTCTGGCGGAGCTGGAGGATTATGCGGTGCTTTATTTCGTGTCAAATCGCCCTAATGGACAGGGAGATATGGACATCTGGTTTTCTATCTATAAAAATGGGAAATATGAAATTCCTATTAATGCAGGTAGTGGCATAAACACAGCAGGCAATGAGGTAACTCCTTTCTACGATGTGAAAACTAACACCTTGTATTTCAGCTCCGACGAGTGGCCGGGAGTTGGAGGTTATGATATTTTCCGCAGTCAGGGAGGGTTGTGCAGCTGGACGACCCCTGTGAATATGGGTGTTCCGTTTAATTCCGAGGAGAATGATATTTATTTTGCTGTAAATCAGAATGGTAAGTCTGGGTATTTTTCGTCCAACCGACCTTATGATGCTACACATTTGGAAGATACCTGCTGTAATGATATTTATCGTTGGGAAAGTTTGTTAAAAGAAAAAGACACGTTGGAAGTTAACCAAGATTCAGTCCTCTTGGTCATCAAAAATTTCTTCCCACTCAATCTTTACTTCGACAATGACCAACCTGACCCTAAAACCTTAAATGACACTACCAAAGCCCGATATGCTGCCTTGCAGTCGGAATATGGACGTCAGAAAGCACGGTATATTGCGGCGGCTAATGCGGAGGAAAAACTGTGGTTGGAAAGTTTCTTCGAAGATTCATTAGCGGCTTGTCATTCAAAGGTACAGCAATTGCTCTCGTTTGTCGAGGAGCGTTTGGCACAGGGACAACGTATCACATTGAGCATTGAGGGTTATGCCAGCTCTCTCCACAGTTCCGACTATAATAGGCATTTGTCGCAGCGCCGCATTGTCTCTTTGCTCAATGAGGTAAAGGCATACAATGGTGGGGTTTTAAGACGTTATATCGAACGAAAACAACTGATTATTAAAGAATTACCATACGGTAGCTCCAAGGCGGAAACAATACAAGGTGATGCCGTTCACGGTCGCCAAGCTATCCTCCAACGCAAAATTATCGTCTGGGACATTGATATTAATTAACAATTGATAATTAATAGTTAATAGTTGGTAGTTCAACTGTCAATTGTCAACTTAACTGACCCCTGACGCGAAGCGTCACTCCCCTTGAGCACGAAGTGCAAAACTCCCCTTGAGTGCGTAGCACAAGACTCCCCTCATGCGAAGCAAGACTCCCCTTGAGCGAAGCGAAACTCCCCTCGAGTGCGTAGCACAAGACTCCCCTCATGCGAAGCAAGACTCCCCTTGAGCACGAAGTGCGAAACTCCCCTCGAGTGCGTAGCACAAGACTCCCCTCATGCGAAGCATGACTCCCCTTGAGCGTAGCGAAACTCCCCTCGAACGAAGTGAGACAACACCCTAATCCATTAACAAATTAACTAATTTGCTAATTTGCTAATTGCCTCTGCGACATTGCGGGCAATGGTCAAACGACCATTTTGGGTGTAATGCTCAGTAGGAAAATCCCGTTCGAAGAAGTCTTCATCACGAACTTCGTTGAGATTGTTCACAACGATAGCTCCTTGTGCTTCATATCTTTCTATGATATATTGGGCGTTTTGGTTCATCAGCCATGACAACTCTGGCCCTACAAGAGCTTCGATTTGATCCATATTGTCGGCCACAATGTTGAGAATCAACTGCCAATTCCGCTTTTGGCATAGTTTTGCAATATTGTCGAAATCTTTGATGCGTGGGTTGTTTTCATCCAGTTGATAAGCGAAGTGCTTGATATGGTGGCAGGTTAAAATGACGGTGTCTGCCGAAGGGTATGTGCCGTTGAACAACATTCCGCTTTTCCCTATGGCATTATCCCACTCGGAGGCATTGTGGTATGGAAAATCCGGTATGTTGAATTCCTGCTTTTTCAGATGATTAAGCACGAGCTTATCCCGTTCCTCTTCTGTCCAATGTGGATATGCCTTGAAAACCATTAACATGCGTTTGTATAGTGCTGGAGCCTTCTTCATCATTAACTGTTCTTTCCGTAGTGCGATTTCCAATTTGGAGTATATCCATTCGCTGGAAAAAGAGCGCATGTTGACGGTGACAACCGCAACCTTGATCTTGTTTTGACGGGGTATGTTGCGCAGAACGTCATAGTATATACTTGCATGACAAGCAGCTTTCCCCAAATTTCCAACTTTGTGTGCAGGTAAAAGGCTATCCAGCATCATGGAGATGGGACGTCTGTCTGTATCCGCCTCACTGTAAGCGTGATTGGATGATTCTCCCAAATAAACGATATCATCACCCTCGGGAACGGGTTTTTGTGACAGCTCCATCAGCGAGCAGTGCTCCTCCAGGTCTTTAGGATAAAAAGTAAAGAAATACAATACGTCCAAAACCGCCAATACCGCTATCAGCAGCAACAACTTCATGCCAATTTTACGAAGGGTATTTTTGGTGTTTTCTTTCATTAGAATTGGAAATAAATAAACGGATATTGTTGGACGGATGAAAATACGATGATAGCGAAGATCATCAGGGCATATATACTCCAGCGTACAAGGCCGGTTTTCTGGCTGCACCATTGGTCAAAACGGCTTTGGCGAATCAGTATATCCAGAAGTATGAAAAATACCAAGGCTACCCATACAATGGTGCTGACCTGTAGTTGCATGGGCAGGGTAAAGTTATGATAGAGTGCAGAATACAACTGATGCAGACTGTCGAAGGATGGAGCTCGGAAAATACTCCAGAGCAGGGTGACAATGATGAATGTTTTGAGGATGTTGAGTCCTTTGAGGATGCTTTTCCCGCTTTTACTGCTGATTTTATCAAAGATATGAATACTTCGGAGTGGCCTTTCCAGGCAGAGCAACACCCCGTAGGCGAAGCCCCAGATCATGAAGGTCCAGTTGGCACCATGCCAGATGCCGCATACGGTGAACACAATCAGCGTGTTGAGTGCCCAACGGGGAATGCTGACGCGATTGCCACCCAGGGGAATGTAAAGGTAGTCGCGGAACCAGGTGGAGAGGGAAATGTGCCATCTGCGCCAGAATTCCTGAATGCTGTCTGACAGATAGGGAGTTTTGAAGTTGTCAATGAGTGTGAATCCCATGGCCAGAGCGCAACCCAAGGCTATGGAGGAATAGCCGAAGAAGTCGCCATAAATCTGGAAAGAATAGAAAACCATGCCCAACAGAATATCAGTACTGCTGAATGCGTGGGGGTCTGCGTATATCTGGTCCACATAGACACCCAAATTATCGGCCACCACCATCTTCAGAAAGAGACCGAAAAGAATGAGTCTCAGTCCGTTAGCGATATTGTCGTATTGAAGTTTTTTCTCACGGTGCAGCTGGGTGAGCAGGTTCTGCGGGCGCTCAATGGGACCGGTGACCAATTGCGGGTAGAACATGACGTACAGGGCGTAGTAGCCGAAATGACGTTCCGCTTTTTGATGTCCGCGATATACTTCGATGACGTAGCTTAAGCTCTGGAAGGTATGGAATGACAGACCGATGGGCAGGGCGATATTGAGAACCTGTTGCGGATGTGCCCAGCCGAAATGTTGGGCCAAGGCCACCAAATTGGCACTGCAGAAATTCAGATACTTGAAAATAAATAAAACCGAGCATGTGGATATGACGCTGACAATCAGGCAGGTTTTCTTTTTAGAAGGTGAGTCTTTCCATTTGAAAATAAGAATTCCTGCCAGATAATCAATGACGATGGTAATCAGAAGGATGAGTATGTACTTGGGAATGAACCACATATAAAAGAAGCAGCTGGC
>CACXXY010000149.1 GCA_902771655.1 uncultured Bacteroidota bacterium
CCCCTTCTTTAATCTGATTATAAACATTTTGAGGAATATGAATTGTTAGTAAACTATCACAAGTATAATCAAAATAAATATTACTATTATAAGGAAATGTTGGTTTTGGTTCTATTTGATGCAATAATAGTGTTACTGAATATTTATCTTCATTTTTTTTGACAAAAACATTATATTTTTTTTCAACAACAACCCCTTCAAATTCAAGCCCTAAAAAATAATCTTTCTCCTTTTGCAATCTCATTCGCGTTTCTTCTTGAATGGCTTTTCCATATTGAAGCAATTCAAAAGTACCACAACCAACTATTGCAAGAGCAATTAAACAAATAATTTTCAATACGGTTGTCTTTTTAATCATATTTTTTTCTAATTATGGAATAAACCTCCAAGCATTTCGTCTTTATGTTTTACTGCCGCAAAAATACACATTATTTAAAACTCACCAATTAAATGCCTAATCGTCTTCATAATCCTCTTCATCTATTTGATAGTTAATTTCTCTTGTTAAAATGTCAATTGATACGATTATCGAAGCACATATATCTGTTTCAGGAACACACATAAGACAATTAAAATAGCAACTATTTCCGGTTGTTTCCAAATAGTGACAACTGGTAAATGTCATATTCTTTAGTGTAGCACCATCAATGATTTTTTCAAGTTCCTTTTTGTTAATTAGAAATTCTGTGGGCTTCCCATTACTAATAAAAGTCAGCTGAAGTTTGGTTTCGGGATAACATCCAACAACTCGATCACCGTTATCATAATAGTATTCGGAATAAAAACCTGCACTATCCAACACCTCAAAATAATAAATTGCAGATATTGAATCATTTATCTCCACTGTGTCTTTATGTTGACAGTTAAAACAATCAAAATAGATGGTATCACAAGGGGGGCTGAGTACTTGAGTGTGAGCCTGAACAAAAGACATAAATGATAATAACAAAATTGGAATCGCATTCATCTTTTCGCTTTTGTCTTTTATAAAAGAAATTTTCCGCAAAAATAAGAAATTTATCTTTTATAGAAGACTAAAATTCAAAAAAATCATCCCTTCGCCCGTACCTTCGACCTCGTCTGCAGCACCACCGAGACGATGATGAGCGCGATACCGAGGACAAACGAGAAGTTCAGCTCGTGGTATTCCTGGAAAATCAACATCGCGAGAATGATGCTATAGACGGGCTCCAGATTGTAGGTAAGGTTGACCGTGAAAGCGTCAATCTTCTGCAAGACAATGATTTGCAACAAACAGAGTCCGATGGTGCAAACCACCACCATAAAGGCCATATAGGGATAGTCCATACCCGTCGGAAGGAACTTCCCGATTGGCAGTAAGGCGTTGTAAACCGGGAGAATGACGCTGAGGACGACGATGCCACCGACCATCTCCCAGAAGAGCATATTCTTGGCCTCATAGTGCTTGCCGACGTGCTGGTTGGCGATGGCGAACAGGGCGTACAAGGCCGAGGAGACGATTCCCAAGGCAATGCCCAAACGGTATCGGGTGTCGAACTGGAAAATGAGATAGACGCCGCATACCGTGAGGATGCTGAACAGGAACTCGCGCACGGAGAAGCGGTGCCGGTTGATGATGGGTTCGAGAAGCGCGGTGAAGAACCCGACCAAGGAGAAGCAGACCACCCCGATGGAGACGTTCGATGCCTTGATGCTGGCGTAGAAGAAGATCCAGTGCAGGCAGAGCAGCACGCCCACGCCGCTCATCCGCGCCATATCCTTGAAACGGAAATGCCGCATCTCTTTTCGGAGGATCAGAAACAATGCCATCAGGGCGGCCGCCCACGTCATCCGATGCCATACGAGCACCACGGGGTCCAGTTCAATGAGCCGTCCCAGCACCCCGGTGAACCCCGCGATGAACACGGAGAGGTGCAGCAGCAGGAAGCCTTTATGGTCTTTTGTGGTCAACACGATAGGTCGGGCATAATGATGGTTTAGCGCTTATGTCAGGGCGTCAGGCTTTTTTTTCTGTTGCGCCACGGCGATGATGACCACTGCTGCGAGAATGAGCACGATACCGATGGCCAGGTAAGTCGTGAACGGTTCGTTGAAGACAAACAGGCCGATGAGCACGGCGGTGAGCGGCTCGAGCGCGCCCAGGATGGCGGTGGCGGTGGAACCGACGTATTTGGCGGCATACACCATCAGCACCAGGGCGAAGATGCCGGGCACTAGGGCGAGCCAGCCCACGTAGAACCAGCTGACGGCTCCCCGGGGCAGCGTGAGCGGCAACCCCGCGACCAAAGAATAGACCACCATCCCCAAAGCACAGTACAGCAAAACGTAAAAGTTTATCTTGATGGAGGACATCTGCAGGTTCCCCCTGTTCATCAGGATGATGTAAAGGGCGTACGACAGTGCCGAGGCCAGCACCAAAAGCACCCCTATCGTGGACAAGGCTTCGCCATTGTCGCTCCAATACAGCAAAACGACCCCCGCGCCCGACAGCAGCAGCGACAGCAGCGTGGCAAGGGTGACGCGCTCGTGAAAGAAAAGCGACATTATGACGGCGGTCATCACGGGATAGGTGAAAAGAATGGTGGAGGCCACGCCGGCCGCCATATAGTGGAAACTCAGGTACAGGGTAAGCGACGAGACGATGAACAGCAGTCCCAATCCTGTTAGCACCCGGAACTCTTGCCGTGTCACCTTGAAATTCTCTTTCTTGAAAAGCATTACCAGGGCGATGATCACCCACGCCAGCCCGAAACGGTAGAACAGAACGCTGTTGGTCTGCATTCCGGTGGCATACAACTTCAAGGCACCCAGCGGGTTGGTGCCATAGCAAACGGCGGCAGCGATGCCTGCCAATGTTCCTATAAACTTACGGTTTTTCAATTTCTCAAAATATTATTATTGTTGTTCAGAGACTTATCAGAGAACTGCTACTTGTCAATGCTCACCAACTTATACTTCTTCGTTCCCAAACCTAACTTCTCGGCCCAGTCGATGGTGTGGGTGCCGTGCTGCTGGTTGATGCGAGAGAGCAGGTCGGTAGGATCGTTGGTGGCGGTCACCTTCTGCTGGTTGATGATTTTCCAGTGGTTGGCCGAATTCTTTTTATTGGAGCAATTCACCCAGTATCTTGTCCATATCCACATCGCGGGCAATGATAGCGCCGGTCTCGCCATCGATCAGCAGGACGGTCGGAATGCCGGGAAGGGTATAATCTTTCCACGCCTTGCCGTCTCGTCCGGGATGATCGTCACATACATTCACCCACGTCATACCTTTTTCTTTGATGAAGGTCTTCCAATACTCCACATCGGGGTTTTCGGCTACGGAATAGATCTCCAATCCCTTTTCGTGATATTTGGTGTAGAGTTCCTTAAGCTGTGGAATGCTTTCCACACATCCGCTGCACCAGGTGGCCCAGAAATCCAGCAGGACATAGCGGTTGGCCGGATTGTTCACCACCGACTTCAGGCTGACAGGTTTCCCGGTAGCGTCAGGATAGGTCATATCGATGAAATAGTTGGGCTTGCTGCCTTCCGGCGCCGGTTCCGTCTTTATACGGCGTGTCAGCTCTTCGCGTAATTCAGCAACGTATTGCTTATCAGCCAGCTCAGGTATCAGGCGGTCAAGAATGCCAAGCGCCTCAGCCGATGAATTCCAGTGTGCCGCATAATACAATGCCAACGGACCAGCTTGTTCTGCGTTAATCACTTCTCGCTTGATCGCCTCGACAGCCTCTTGATCGCCACTGTTTTCTAATTCGTCAATCTTCTTGAAGATATCGTTGGCGGTAGTGCCAGTCGCGTTGTTGACCTCATAATCTTCTTCGTCAGAGGCGTCCACATCCACGACAATCGTTCCCGGCTCGAGAAAGAAATCCTTCAATTGAATGTCGTCCTGCGAATACAAATACACGTGGGTTGGCGATGAAATACGAGGATGGAACTCAAAGTGTCCATCCTTGACACGGGTTGTCTCAATAACCTTGAAATGGTCGAAGTCGTCTTCCAGTCTGATTTTTGTTCCCTCTTTCAGTCCCTTGATGGCACCTTTCACGGTGCAATACTCGGGTTGGCTGTTACGGCATCCGCTGACACCGATCGCCAGCGCCACAGCCGCCACCATCAGACAGCAAACTGTGAGAATTTTAGTAATGTGTTTCATATTGGATTTGTTTTGATATTTTCTTTATTTGTTTTTGAGCGGCAAAAATACTAGTTTTTCAATGTCTTTGGACAAAAAACATCAATTCACAACAAAATGAAAATGCAAACTTTCGGGCTATAACTCGATTTTTGTTGAGATATAGCCCGAAAGTCTGCAATATTGCTGTTGAGGCTACTTTATGCCTCGACGAGTGCCTTCAGGCGATTTATATCCTCTTCCACTCCCTCTTTTCCCCATTTGTCGGCCAAACGATACCATCGCAAAGCCTCTTTGTAGTTTTGCGCCACACCGTCGCCTTCTTCATAAAGGATGGCCATGTTATATGCAGCCTCCTCGTTTTTCTTTTTGGCCGCACGACGAAACCACTGCATGGCCGTTTCACTGTCTTTCTTCACAGAGATTCCGCCACTATAGAAGGTTCCAACGGTGTTTTGCGCATAATCATCGCCTTGTTCAGCCGCTTTCATAGCCCAGAAAAATTCCAATTCTTCGCTTTGATCCACACCAATGCCTTTCCGATAATACCACGAAAGGTCGTATTGTCCCCATGCGCAACCGCCTTCCGCCGACTTTTTTATCCAACGGATGGCAGCAGGCAAATTCTTCCGCACTCCTTCGCCCCAGTGATAGCGAGTAGAAAGGGCCCACATCGCCAGGGTGTCCCCCTTTTTCACCGCCCGCTTAAGCCAATAGATATGCTTGGCTAAATCCTTTTCACAGCCTTCACCGTTATAATAGCAATTAGCAAGGTTATGCATTGCATCCCTGTTGCCATGGTCGGCCGCTCGCTGATACCACTCCACCGCCCTAGTATAGTCAACATCGCATCCTTGGCCATAATAATAACACAAACCGACCGCGAATTCAGCATCATAATCTCCGTGTGCAGCCGCCATTCGATACAATTCCAAAGCTTTGACGTGGTCGCATTTTAAATGTCGTTCTCCATGATCGTATGCGTAGGCGAGACGGTA
>CACXXY010000150.1 GCA_902771655.1 uncultured Bacteroidota bacterium
AAAATTTTTCAACAAAAAAAGTCCACCGTATCTAAAAAATCAGTATCTTTGCTGATTAAATTTTTTAATATTATGGCTACTAAATATGTGTTCGTTTCAGGCGGTGTTGTTTCCGGTTTGGGAAAGGGTATCACTGCGGCATCTTTGGGTCGTTTGCTCAAATCACGCGGGGTCAAAGTGACCATGCAAAAATTAGACCCTTATTTGAATGTTGACCCGGGTACGATGAATCCGTATCAGCATGGGGAAGTGTTTGTTACCGAAGATGGTGGCGAAACAGATTTGGATATAGGCCATTATGAACGTTTTATTGACGAAAGCCTGAACAAGTACTGTAATGTTACAGCGGGAAAGGTTTATTATCAGGTTATTGAAAATGAAAGGAATGGCGTGTATGCGGGCTCTACCATCCAGATGATTCCGCATATTACCAATATGATTAAGGATAAAATCCGCCTGAATGCGGAAACCAATGAGGCTGAAGTGGCTATCGTCGAGATTGGTGGTACGGTGGGTGACTATGAAAGTTTGCCGTTTCTGGAAGCTATCCGCCAGTTCACTATCGAAGAAGGTTACGCCAATTGCATGTATATCCATGTGGCGCTGATACCTTTCATCACTCCCAGCAACGAACTGAAGACCAAACCTGCCCAGCACAGCGTCAAGGAATTGCTGAGTTTGGGTATTCAGCCCGATATTCTGGTGTGCCGCTGTGACCGTCCGCTGGGTAAGGAAATCAAGCAAAAATTGTCACTCTTCTGCAATGTGAAGTTGGATTGTGTAATCGAGAACACCAATATGCCATCTCTGTATGAAGTACCGCTGGCATTGGAGGAGGAAGGTTTGGCGGAGCAGGTCATCAAACGTCTGAAAATCCAGTGTAAGGAGAAAGATATGCACGACTGGGAGGATATGGTACTGCGTAGCAAGAAGTTAAGTCATCGCACACAAATTGCCTTGGTGGGTAAATATATCGAACTGCAAGATGCTTATATCAGTGTGGTGGAAGCCCTGAAACATGCGTCTATCTATAATGATACAAAATTGGAAATCAAATGGATAGATTCGGAGGATATCACAGAAAAAACGGCGGGTACCTTGTTGAAAAGCGCAGACGGCATCATCATCCCTGGTGGCTTTGGCTCACGCGGTATCGAGGGCAAAATCAATGCGGCCCGTTATGCGCGCGAGAACAAGGTGCCTTATCTCGGATTGTGTCTGGGTATGCAAATCGCTATCATTGAATATGCAAGAAATGTCTGCAAGCTAGACAAAGCCAACAGTAAGGAAATTGATCCGTCAACACCTTATCCGGTAATCGACTTCCTGCCTGGCCAGAATGAATACAGTATGTTGGGTGGTACCCTACGCTTGGGCAAATATCCTTGTAAACTGAAAAAAGATTCCAAGGCATACGGTGTGTATAAAGAAGAGATGATTTCAGAACGTCATCGTCACCGTTACGAGGTGAACAACGAATATCGCGACGTTCTGGCTCAAAATGGCATGATTTTCTGTGGTACTTCTCCGAATGACAGTATCGTGGAAATGATAGAGCTGCCAGACCATCCGTGGTTCGTGGCTTGCCAGTTCCATCCGGAATTCAAGTCACGTCCCAATCGTCCGCATCCTCTTTTCATGGGCTTGATGCACGCCGCCGTGGCACAGAAACGTTAAGGCGTGGAGACATGCACTGCGTGCATTCGTTAAGACGTGGAGACACTCACTACGTTCGTTCGGGAAGTTTTTAAATGTGCTAATTAACAATGTGCTAATGTGCTAATTAAACTATTAACTGTCTATAACCTCACTAAACTTCCTAAACCTCTCACTTTTTACCGCATAACCGCATAACCGTATAACCGCATAACCGCTAATGATGAAGAAAGTTGTGATTCAGAAGGGTAAGGAGAAGTCGCTGCAGCGTTTTCATCCTTGGGTGTTTTCTGGCGCTATAGCCCGTAAGGACAGTCATATTGCTGAAGGGGAGATTGTGGAGGTCTATGACGCTTACGACAATTTCCTGGCGATGGGACATTATCATACCAGCTCTATCAGTGTACGTGTTTTCAGTTTCGAGCAGGTGAATCCGGATTATGCTTTTTGGAAAAAGAAAATCGAACAGGCTATCGATTATCGTAAGTTGATTTATCTGTTTGATAATGAAAATACTACGCTCTTTCGCCTGGTGAATGGTGAAGGCGATGGTATGCCAGGACTTATTGCCGATTGGTACAATGGCCACTTGGTGCTGCAATTCCACTCGTATGGCATGTATCTGATGCGTGAAATGTTGACGGACATTTTCAGGGAATTACTGTCTGACAGATTGAAATCTATTTATAACAAAAGTGCAACGACACTTTCTGAAACCAATGCTTTTGTGCCGGCTAATGAACTGTTATACGGACAGTTGGAGAATGAAATTCTGGTGCACGAAAATGGTGTTCCTTTTTATGTCGATATTCCGCAGGGACAGAAAACGGGCTTCTTTATTGACCAGCGTGATAACCGGAAAATGGTTGGAGATTTCTGCCGTGGTAAGAAAGTCCTAAACTTGTTCTGCTATACTGGCGGTTTTTCGGCGTATGCCCTGCAAGGTGGTGCTGAACTGGTGCACTCGGTGGATATTTCTAAACGTGCCATTGAGCAAACCGAAGCCAATATGGCGTTGTTGGGCCCGTTGGCTAAAAACCATGAGGCTTTTGCTGCCAATGTCTTCGATTTTATCGAGGATATGCCGGCGCATTTTTATGACGTGATTATCGTTGACCCGCCAGCTTTTGCCAAGCATCACAAGGTGAAAGAGCAGGGCATCAAAGGTTATCGGAATATCAACCGCAAGGCGATGGAAAAACTGAAGTCCGGCGGTATTATTTTCACTTTTTCATGCTCCCAGGCCGTTTCAAAGGAGGACTTCCAGACCATAGTCTTCTCCGCAGCCGCCATGGAGCATAAAAATATTCGTATTGTCAAACATTTGCAACATGCACTCGACCATCCAGTCAGTATCTTCCATCCCGAAGGCAGCTATCTGAAGGGCATGGCGTTGTGTGTGGAGTAACTTTGAATTAAAAATTAAGAATGAAATTTGCTAATCCGTTATTTCTTATAGCATTATCAGCAATTTTGATACCTATCATCATCCATCTCTTCAATTTCAGAAGATATAAGACTGTTTATTTCTCTAATGTGAAGATGCTGGAAGAGGTATTACTGAAGACCAAGAAAGAGTCCCGTCTGTTGCAGTATCTTGTACTGGCACTGAGAATCTTGGCCATTGCCGCATTGGTATTCGCTTTTGCCCAGCCGTATATCCCCAAAAACAAAATCAATACCCGTAACGGCAATGTGGTTTCCATTTTTGTGGATAATTCCTTTTCCATGGATGCCAATGCCAAAGACGGCAACCTGTTGTATGATGCAGTGGATGCTGCCAAAAATGTGGTGAATGCTTTCTCGTATTCTGATGATTTTATCCTGACAACGCATGATTTCTCTGCCAAACAGTCGCATATTCTGAACAAAGATGAGATTCTGTCCCTCTTGGATGATATAAATGTGTCACCTCATAGTCGTTCTATGTCCGAAATAAGGGCTTTTGCACGGAATACTGCTGCATATTCACAAAAAACCAACCATATCAATTATTATATTTCTGATTTTCAGAAGAATTCTTTGAATGGAGCAAACTTCGGAAATGATACGGCACAGGTGGACTTCCTGATACCGATAGAGGTGAAGCATACCGATAATGTATCGGTGGACAGCTGTTGGTTCCTTACCCCGGTATTCAATGTGGGCCAGCAGGTGACGCTGACGGTCAGGATTCATAACTATGGCACTACGGATGTTAATAAATTGCCTGTGCGACTGTATATTAACAATGAGCAGAAGGCCATTGCCGCTGTGGATGTCAAGGCGGAGAGTTATGCGGATTATCAGTTGAATTATACTATCACGGATGACGGTGTTCAGTGTGGTGTCGTGAAAATTGAGGATTCGCCAATTACCTTCGATGACGAGTTATACTTTGTATATCAGGTTGCTACAAATAATAATATTGTGGTGGTCAAATCGAAAGACAATCGCTACTTGAAGGCCATGTATGGCATGGATTCGCTGTTTGTGTATCAGGAAATGCTTGAAAAGCAAGTGAATTACTCACAGTTTAAGCAGTGTAATCTTTTGGTTCTGGATCAGTTGAAAGAAATATCATCAGGCTTGGCCTCGGAAATTGTGAAATATGTGAATGGTGGGGGAACGCTTTTGGTATTCCCTGGTGAGGAGACGAACTTGTCAGCTCTGAACTCCCTGCTGAATACGCTGGAGGCAGGTCGCTATGGCGAGCCGGTACAGAGCAATCTGAAAGTGGGTACCATCAATTATGAGAGTGTGTATTTCAGCGATGCGGTGCAGAAAAATACAGAAAAGGTGACTTTGCCACAGGTAAACCGTTATTTTCCGATTTTGCCGCCATCGGCTGTGACCGCTTCGGAACAGGTGATGCAGCTGGAGAACGGAAATCCTTTCCTGACCGTATATTCCTGCGGACAGGGTAGGGTGATGCTCTCGGCTGTGCCTTTGGACGACAGTTTTGGTGATGCCCACCGAAATGCCCTGTTCTTTGTTCCCTTGCACAATGTGGCCATTATGAATGTGAAACAAAGCCGCTTATACAATACTATTGGCGTGGATGAATTCGCCTCGGTATCCAACAAATCCACTTCGGCTGAAAAAGTTTACAAGCTGAAAGCTCAAGACAAGTCTATGGACCTCATTCCTGAACAACGCTTAGCTGGAAACGAGGTGATGCTGTATTTCCATTCACAGATTGACAATGCTGGCTTGTACGATGTTTTCTTGGATGATGTGAAAATCACTTCTTTGGCTTTCAATTATAATAGAAATGAATCAGACTTGGATTATTATGATGCGAATGATCTGAAAGCTTTTGGCGGTGACAATTTGCAATTGATTGACGCTCAGACTAAAGACCTGACAAAGAATATCTCTGATAGCTTCAACGGCACTCCCTTGTGGCGCTATTTTGTGCTCCTCGCTCTGTTATGTATTATCGCTGAAATCTGCCTCCTTCGCTTCTGG
>CACXXY010000151.1 GCA_902771655.1 uncultured Bacteroidota bacterium
CCTCATCGGACAGTCCACCAACCTCGACGACGAACCCGTGACACCCTAAACCAAAATCGCATTTTCGGTTGTTTGATCAGTTTTTGAAAGCCGTTGCAGATTGTGACGGTTTTTTTATTGCCACGTGTTTGAAAAAAAATGTACTTTTGCAGCCACATTAATCAATTTATGTTTCTATAATTAAAAAAACCAAATTATGAAAAAAAGAATTTTATTTTTGTTAGTTTTGTCTTTCGTGAGTTCTTTTGCAATGGCTCAAATGTATGTTGCTTGGAATGGTAACGTAGGAATCGGAACGACAACACCAAGTTGTAAATTCCAAATCAACAGTTCAACTAATAATTTTACCTTTAAGCCCAATAATTCGGGAAATCTTGAAATTGGTGGATATGATGGTGACGCAAACTCAACTATAACCTTTTGGCATTCTTCTGCTGGATTCAACAAATTAATAGCCAAAAGTTTTACAAAGTCTTCTGACAGCACATTGAAAACAAATATTCAACTGTTAGAGAATCCAATAAGCACAATAAAACGTATCAACGGATATTCCTATTTTTATAGAGAGGATGCTTCTCAAAGAGGCAGTAAAGAATACGGTGTTATAGCCCAAGAAGTGGAACGGGTTTTACCAGAATTGGTTGATACCATAAAAGGAATTAAAGTCGTTGATTACGACGGTTTGATTCCTTTCCTTATAGAAGCTGTAAAAGAGCAACAAGAACAGATAGAATCCTTAACACAAGAAATAATGTTGCTTAAACAATCTAACTTGAATCAAAATGAAGAATCTAAAGGTGATTCTAATCAAAATCTAATCTTGGAAGGACAAAACAACGATAAGCTCCAAGTGTACCAAAATGCTCCAAATCCTTTTAACACAAATACCACCATCAAGTGTTTTATCCCGGAAAACATAACAAATGCGCAACTTTGTGTCTATGATATGAGGGGAAATCTGATGAAATGCTATCCAATCCAAGATAGAGGAACTGTTGATTTGCAAATTCAAGCTAACTCATTATCCGCAGGTATATATGTTTATGTTTTAACAGGCGATGGACAGACTAGTGAAACGAAACAAATGGTTCTTACAAAATAGACAGTCATGAAAAGATACACTTTCATTACAAAAATAGCATTGTCAATTTTGGCCTTTTGTTTTTTTGTAGGACCACTTCATGCAGACAATGTGCCTATTTCCACTATCAGTCAAGTGGCAACAAATGCGTTTTCCTATTACTCTTCAGTCCCTTCTGTTGAAGTGACGGTTAAGAATATTATACCGATTAAGACTAATGACACAGTTTTACTTTATGTCTGCAATTTTGAAAAGGGATTTGTGCTCGTTTCTGCCGATGATGTTGCACATCCTATTTTAGGTTTTAGCGATGAAGACACTTTTGATATTAACGATATGGCACCTGCTGTCGAATTTGTTATTAACAACTACAAGGAAGAAATTCTTTATGCAAAACGGACACGTTTAACGACATCATTGGATATTCAAAATGAATGGCAGTCTTATGTTAACAACAATTTTGATAGAGGTTTTTATACTCCGACAACTTATCTGATACAAACCCAATGGAATCAAAGTGGTGGCAATCTTGATTCCTCCCCTATTGGTTTCAATTATTATTGCCCTATTCATACTCAATCAGGTAGCAGTTGCAAAACATTGGTAGGTTGCGGTGCTGTGGCCTTAGCACAAATTCTGCATTATTGGGCATGTGATGTTTACCCTCATGGCACCGTTTATAATAGCTATGAGGATGAATATTTAAATCTATCTGATCAATCATACCAATGGTATGATATGCTTTCTCGGAAAGCAAATACTCACAATGCCAGACTATTGGCGGATTGTGCTATTGCTATTAATTCTGAATTCGGATGCAGTTCAACAGGCTCCCAAATTCATAAAATCAGATCAACATTAGTTAACAATTATGGATTTGGGCAATCTGTTATGTTAACCAAATCCAATTTTTCTAATAATGTATGGACAGATACTTTAAAAAATAATCTAAATAACAGATGTCCGATTTTATACTATGGAACAAACAATAATACACCTCCAGGTGGACATGGTTGGGTGATAGATGGTTATAATAATAATGACTATTTTCATTGCAATTTTGGTTGGGGAGGTAGTAATGACGGTTGGTTCATTCTAACAGATATTACACCAGGTTCTCATAACTATAACAACAACCAAGGTGCAATACTTAACATATATCCTACTCATTATACAAATAATGTCTCTTTTATCAACACACTCATCTATACAGGAACATATACGGGGCATAAAATTACAATTTGCAATTCCAACATGTGGAAAGGTGCAAATGTTGTTTTAGATGCAGAATGCTCTACGGAAATATACGGTCCTTTTAGTGTTCCTGTCGGATTTACTTTGGAAATAAGATGATTATGAAAAAAAATAAGATGATTATGAAAAATAAAACCTTCTTAATAACATTCACATGCATAATTATGTGTGTAAATGTATCTTGTAATAAAGAAAACGATGCAGACTATGTTCTTAAAGTTGGTGATAGTTTCTGTTTGAACTTAGTGGAAAATCCATCCGCGAATATGACTTGGGAATGGAACAATTCAGATAAAATAGAAATAATCAGTATGACAAGAACTGTTTGTCTTGAAAATTCACCATGTTCCGACACATCCATGAGCATTTCTGATACCTCTATTACCCTTGGCGGATTATCCACTTATAGCTACTGCTTTAAAGCTGAAAATGTAGGATACTGTCTTGTTCAAATGGTATATGCAAAAGATGCCCCAAAAGAGTATCAGCGAAAAATTCATTTTTCAATACGTGTAATTGATTAATTTTTGAAAGCCGTTGCAGATTGTGACGGCTTTTTGTTTGTCCTATATTCTCCGTTGATAAACGCCTATCTTTGCCTCACTAAAGACGAAGATATGGACGAAATACTACAATGGCTCACCAACGGCAAAGACTACCAGACAGGCATCACGCTGCTTGAGAGACACCAGCGCAACCGTATGCTGGTGCAGCACTTCCGGCACTCAACCCCGAAATTCGCCGCCGCCAAACTGGAGTACGAGCTTCGCAAACTCCTCAAAGGCAAATCCGTGGCGGCAAATCAGACCAGGCCAACCGCCCCGCCGTGGACGTTGACAAACGTCTCCAAACCGAAAGCGGCGAAATCCGAAACACCGATTCCATCCATCATTGTGCAGGCCAAGGATGAACTCTATGGGCTGTTCACCGCCATATCCACCGCCCACCGCAAACTCTACGAGCTTGGCGAGGGCAACTCCGAGGATGTGGTGGCGCAGCGCAGGCGCATCCTTGAAGACCGACTGCCGCTCATCCGCAGGTACGAAAAACTTTACCCGCTCAAAGAGCGGTACTTCGACACGGGCAAAGTGCCGGACGAACTTGTCCGAATGGTCAGGGAGAAAGTTGTCGAAGAACCCGCGCCCGTTCCCACGGACGGCAGGGCGGAACTTGAAAAGCTCACCGACATGGAGCTGCTCAAAAAGGAGCACTCCATCAAAGTCAACATCAACACCACCCGCAACCGATTGGAGTACCAGGCGAACAGGAAGCTGGACACCCCTAACCCGATGCCGGAAAGCCCGCTGCGCTCCAAGCTGGAGGCAAAACTGGCAGACCTGCGCACCCAATACGCCAACGTCACTGAAATCATAGAATCAAGAAAATGAGCATAATAGACTTCTCCAGCTACAATGCCCGCAAGCAGGCGAAAACCAAGGAGGCCGAAGCCTACCCCTACGACACCTACTTTCCGGATTCCGTGTCGTTCATCGGCGAGCCGTGGACGACACTGGCCAAGCACATCGGACGCGTCGAGCAGGGAGCCGTCATCAATTTTTGGACGTTCGGACGGTATGCCATGCACGACCTCATTTCCCACATCTGCCGCCAAATCGGACCATGCAACGTCACCGCCTGCACGTGGGCGATAACCGAGAAGGCCGTCACCCAAATCCTCAACCGCAGGAAAGAGGGGCTGATAAAGGAGTTCCGGCTATGGATAGACCCCCGCGTAAAGGTGCGCAACCCCGCGCCCCTGCAGATGTGTCGCGCCAACTTTCCCGTGACCATCGCGCCCGTACACGCCAAGGTCGCCGTGATATGGAACGACCAGTGGCGGCTCTCCGTGTCCGGCTCTTTGAACTTCACGACCAACCCGCAACCCGAAAGGGGCGTGATCCAAGTGATAGACCATGTTTTCTACAGCGACAAAAAGATACTCGATGAACAGTTTGACAGAGACACAGAAAGATGAACTCTACCGCCTCGGGCGGCTGGGCTTCCCGTTCCGTGACGTTGCCCTGAACTTCGGCTTCGACATCGCCGAAGTCGCCGTGCAGTTCCAGCGGGAGCAGGGCGAGGTGTACGAGAACTGGTTCCGCGGCTACCTCTCCGCACAGGCGGAGATACGCCAAACGGTGCTGGACGCAGCCCTCAACTCCTCGCAGCCCGCAATACTCCAAATGCTCAAATACTACGCAATGACTGAACAGACTAACCTTGACGCTTTCGACTATGAACCTACCGAGCAAAACCAAACAGAGAACCAGCATAGAACAGATACGGGAGAATGACTTCGAAGCCATATCCGAATACTACACAACGGGCAACAGCACCGCACTGACCGAACAGCAACAGCGCATCTTGGAGCGGCTTCGCACCGCCCATGCCGTCATGCGCAAGTACCCCCGCAAGAGCGTGGCAGCCCTCAAACTCCAAGCCCGCTTCCCCGAAATATCCAGGGAGCAGGCCTACTGCGACATCCGCAACGCCTGCCGCCTATGGAACAAGTACGACCCCGTGGACAGAGACTTCTTGGAGGGCTGGTTCCTTGACTGGCTCATGAAAGAGATTTCAGACCCCGCCACATCGGACGGCGCACGCGCCAAGAACCTCGCCACCCTGCAGAAGTATCTCTCCCAGCTGCCGCCGCAGAAGATTGACCCCAAACTGATGGAGGCCAACCAGATCTTCGTGCAGTTCAACATCAACAACAAGCAGGT
>CACXXY010000152.1 GCA_902771655.1 uncultured Bacteroidota bacterium
GGCTTTCGCGAAAGAGAACCGCCGGTATCCACACTGAAGGGCATGATAAATCCGTTCTGTTCCGTAGGGCAATGAACGCAAACGTGAAAGCAACTCTTCCGGGAAAGGCTTACTGTCGGGAAGATGGAAACACACACTATCCACCAAATGTCCATCCAAAGAATACTTATAAACCACACAATCTCCTGGTGGCATATAATACAGAGAGTGTTCATCAGCAAACAGATAACGATTGGGAGCAAACTGCAACAAAAACGGGGCTATCTGTGCCAGTTCACTGATGACACGCGCCTGCTGTCCATCTTCTTTGTCAAAACACAACCACCGGAAAACTCCCCGCTCTTTATCGTCAACAAGGGCATATACCGCACGATGACACAAATAACCCATGCAAGCATCCGTACATTGTAAATACTTGACAAACTTATAGTTGTAATTATCATACTGATACAACAGCAACCGGTTATCACAAACCAAGAGCAAATGGTCGTCTTCCACCGACAAGGCATAAACGCAACAGGACTGGGCTTCCTTTTTCCACGATGTTCCCGAATTGGGATATTCCACCCTGAAAGTATCCTGCTGACCTGTTTTCAAATCCACACGATATATGATGCAGCAATAAGTTTTGCCAGTAATGCCAAAGCCCTTGCGCTGACAGCAATAGAAACGCCCTTGCGAGGCAGTGGCCACCCAATCTTTTTGGCTATTCCCGGCTGTGACATCACCAAGGGCAAAGGAGCTGTCCAAAGAGAGCCAATCCACGAACGGAGTCACTGGCGACTGAGCATGCAGAGAAGCCACAAACAAGGCGAGAAGCAACATCAAGATGATATTCCTCATATTTTATTTTTTTTCGAAACACAAAAAAGAAAGCGCCACCGCAAGAGCAGCGCTTTCTGACAAACAAAAACTACAGCCCCAATACCGACGCATTGGTCTTATACAAAGAAATGGTAACAGTTCCTTCACCGCTATTGTTGCAATTCCAACGGGAAGTGTAAATATACATGTCTCTACTGTCATGGCTTCCTGTGGAACGTGTTGCCTGAGTCGGCATCACTTTCTTTGACTCCGAACCATTTCGCACACCTTGTTCCACCTTTCTGTCACTTTGTTCCAACAAAGAGTTGACCGTATTGGCAAAACCTGTGGGCAACTGTCTGGCCTGTGTGGGTTGCACATAATTGCCGGCATCGGCAGGAACTCTACAACGGGTATAACCCTGGCCATAGCATCGAAGCTCAGCGTTGATAACACCACATAAGTCATCAAAGGTCTCACTATAAGTCACATTGCCATAAAGGTTAATCAGTGAGAGGATACCTCCATTCATCTTGCTTACAGTCAGGGTGTAAAGAGGATCTCCCTCTGCATTGGCGGTACTGTGGAAAGCCGGACACAACATTGCGGCTAAAACAAATAATAAAGCTATTCTTTTCATAATTCAAAATTTTTAAATGTTATAAATAAATCTGTTTTAATACTTATATGCCCCATGCGGCACAAGGCTATTAAAAAAACCTTCGCGTTTCCCTATACCCTATTGTTGTACGTTGTGTCAGTGGCGGAATTCATCATTTTTGTTAATACTATATTTTATTACGTTTCAATTCATATAAGAGCACGGAATGCCAGTCCCTGATCCCGTTTGAATTGACAGGACAAAAATACAAATATTCTTATTACCATACTAATTATTTTGTAATTTTTATTTTATTTTCAATTATTTATAGCACAATATTTTAAATAGATTACTAACAGCTTGTTAATAACTTTCTCATAGAACATCAGGGATTATTTAGGAGATTTTTGTCTGAAACAAGCCATAACAAACAAAAAACAAAGACCCTCACTAACATGTCGCAACGGCAAAAAACATATCATGTAATTCAACATTTTTTATTACTTTTGCAAACTAAAAAAAAGAGCGGCAACTTTGAAACAAATATCTAATTATCAAACAAATACAAATTATTAACCAAATCTAAACTTATATGAAAAAGGCCATGTCCATACTTATTTTAAGTAGCATCCTGATGATGGGATGCGGACCGAAAAAAGAGGTTAAAGACCTCTCTCAGAATCCTTTCATGCAAGAATGGGATACTCCGTACGGTGTTCCGCCATTCGACAAAATCGACACCTCCGACTATATTCCAGCTTTTGAGGAAGGTATGCGCCAGCAGATGGAAGAAGTCAACGCCATCGTCAATAACCAGGAAGAACCCACTTTCGAAAATACTGTATTGGCACTGGAAAACAGTGGCCAACTGCTGAACCGTGTTTCCGCTGTATTCTTCAACCTTGCCGAATGCCTGAACAACGACCGCATGGAAGCTATCGCTGAGGAAATCTATCCGAAACTTTCCGTTCACAGCGACAGCATCAACATGAACCCTCAGTTGTTCGCCCGAATCAAAGCCGTTTATGACAAACGCGAGGAACAGAACTACACTCCTGAAGAGATGCGTCTATTGGAAGAAACCTACAAAATGTTTGTCCGTGGTGGTGCCAATGTACCTGCCGACAAGCAAGACCGTTTCCGTGAAATCAACCAGCAGCTGTCACTGCTCACCCTGAAATTCGGCAACAATGTGCTGAAAGCCACCAACGACTACAAATTAGTGGTTGACGACAAAGCTCGTTTGGAAGGCATGCCCGAAGACCAGTTAGCCGCTGCACTGGAAGCCGGCAACGCCGACGAGGCCACCAAGGGCAAATACGTGTTCACCATCCATCTGCCCAGCATGGAACCCTTCCTGATGAACTGCAAAGACCGCGAGTTGCGTCATGAGCTGTGGACTGCCTACTCTACCCGCTGCACCTCAGGTGAGACCAACAACTGCGACATCATCAACCAAATCATCAACCTGCGTCTGGAACGCGCTCAGATTTTAGGTTTTGACAGCCACGCCGCCTACACTCTCGACGACTGCATGGCCAAGACCCCCGAAGCCGTTTTCAACCTGCTTTATCAGGTATGGACTCCCGCCATCGCCAAAGCTAAAGCCGAAGCCGCTGAATATCAGCAAATGATCAAAGCCGAAGGCAATGATTTCAAACTGGAGCCCTGGGACTGGAGATACTACAGTGAACAGCTGCGTAAGGAAAAATATGATTTGAATGATGACATTATTCGTCCATATTTGTCACTCGACAATGTTAGAGAAGGTGTTTTCATGGTGGCTAACAAACTTTATGGTATCACCTTTGAAAAGAATACCAATCTTCCTGTTTATCATCCTGATGTAGATGCTTTTGAAGTAAAAGAAAACGGCGAAACCATCGCCATTCTGTATATGGATTACTTCCCGCGCGAAAGCAAACGCAGCGGTGCCTGGATGACCAACTTCAGAGAACAATACATTGATAACGAAGGCAAAAACGTTATCCCTGTGGTGTCTTTGGTATTCAACTTCACCAAACCCACAGCTGACAAGCCTTCCTTGCTGAACTTCGATGAAACAGAGACCTTCTTCCACGAATTCGGCCATGGTCTGCACAGCATCTTCTCCAAATGCCGTTTCCGTTCTTTGTCAGGTACCAACGTATCCCGCGACTTCGTGGAACTGCCCTCACAAATCATGGAAAACTGGGCCAGCGAACCCGAAGTATTGCGCATGTACGCCAAACATTACCAGACTGGCGAAGTCATCCCCGAAGAACTGATCAAGAAGTTGGAAGACTGCGGCACCTACGGACAAGGCTTTATCAATGCCGAATTGCTGGCGGCCTCTCTGTTAGACATGCAATATCATGTGATCACCGAACCCACACAGGTGAGTCTGCCCGAATATGAAGACCAGCAGATGGCCAAAATCGGTCTGATTCCCGAAATCATTTCAAGATACAGAAGCCCTTACTTCCAACACATCTTCGCTGGCGGTTACAGCGCAGGATACTACAGCTACACCTGGGCTGCCGTATTGGATAGCGACGCTTTTGAAGCTTTCAAGGAAAATGGCTTATTCGACCAAACTACCGCCAAAGCCTTCAGAACCAATGTTTTGGAGAAAGGCAACACGGACGATGCCATGAAACTGTACGTAGCCTTCCGTGGTAAACAGCCTTCCATCGACCCCTTACTCAAAAAGAGAGGACTTAAATAAGCATCTATTTTGATCAAAGTAACTTTTTTAGGAACTGGCACATCGCAGGGTGTCCCCATTGTGGGATGCACCTGCGACGTGTGCAATTCCGACGACCCTAGGGACCATCGCTTGCGCACCTCCGCCTTTGTGGAAGTCGATGGCGTGAAGCTGCTCATTGATGCCGGCCCCGACTTGCGGCAGCAGCTGCTGACCAACAAAATCATCGACATTGATGCCATTCTGCTCACCCACGAGCATACCGACCATGTAGGCGGCATTGATGATGTGAGACCCATTAACTTCCTCAACAACAAAACCATAGACATCTACGGCTTGCCCAGGACTATCGGCATTGTCAAGAAAAATTTCGACTATGCCTTTGCGGAACACAAATACCCCGGTGTACCCATGTTAGGACTGAAAGCCGTTAAAGATGAGCCATTTACCATCAATGGTGTGGACATCATGCCCATCCATGTGTTGCATCTGGCTATGCCCATTTTAGGCTATCGCATCCAGAATTTCGCCTATATCACAGACGGGAGCTTTATCGCCCCAAAAGAAATGAACAAACTGCATGATTTGGACACGCTGGTCATCAACACTTTGGGCATCAAAGAGCACTACTCCCATTTCAATCTGAAACAAGCCTTAGCCATTATTGACGAGCTGAAGCCACGCCAAGCCTTCCTTACGCACATCTCGCATAACTTAGGCAAATATGAGGATGTAGTCAAGATTTTACCCGACAATGTCCGTCCCGCCTACGACACCCTCAGCGTGGAAGTCGGGGTATGATTTCCGCACACAATCGAAACCTTTGATTTGCACCTTGCCTTTTAGGGAGAACAAGGAGAAACCCATCACAAAACGATGGTCGTTGTGGGCATCGAAAACAAAATCCGCACCAGAACAATTTGCATTATTTCCGTATGAACACCTGTCTCTGTGGAATAATACACCACCAGAATCGGAGACAGGGCATGCCCCGTCTCTACGGGGATTAATCACCAATTGGTTATCAACAATCCCATTATATGTATTTAATTTGATATCAGCAAATGCTGACAATTGCTCCTGAATAACCTTCAGGCGGTCTGATTCCTTGTACCTTAGGTTCGCCACACCATTGAAAATCATTTTTTTAGGCCATAAACAAGCCATACAAGCCAGGACAGGTACCAAATCGACATTCTGGCTCATGTCTAATTCTACCACTTCCTGCTGTTTAATAAA
>CACXXY010000153.1 GCA_902771655.1 uncultured Bacteroidota bacterium
GAGAAAACAGATACCTCAATCCGATGAAGCGGGCCGTTTGAAATGAATTGCTTTTCAAGGCTACTGTTTCAGCAGGTTTTCAATATTTTCGATATAATCTAAGGAGTCGTCGATGAAGAAATCCAGTTGCGGAATAATGCGGAGCTGGTTTTTCACCTTCTGTCCCAAGCGGTAACGTATTTCCTTGATATTGGATTTCACCGCTTTGAGCACCTTTTCGTTGTCCTCGGCGTTGAAAATGGAGATATAGCTGCGGGCCAGCGACAAGTCCTTGGTAACGGAGGTTTTGGTGACGGTAATCATGCAGTCATATACCGGAATGCCGTCAGCCAAAAAGATTTCCGCCAACTCTTTCTGTATCAGTTTTGCTATTTTCTGTTGTCTAGTTGAGTCCATAGTTTTATTATTGCATTTAAAAATGCAAAGATACAGTTTTTTGTTGAATTGTTGAATTGTTGAATTGTTGATGTGTTTAATATTTTTTTCAACAATGGTGAAATATCGGTTGTTATTTATCCCAACGAAGATTTGATGTATCTTAAACCCTCTACGAGGGTATGAATGATAAAAAACATACGTCAATATCTATTGATATTTATTCCCCTGACGGGGAAATAATATCCCGTAAGGGATTCAATATCAATAGAATGGGAAACATCATGATACAATACATATCCCGTAAGGGATTCAATATCAATAGAATGGAAAACATCATGATACAATATATATCCCGTCAGGGATTCAATATCAATAGATGGTGGTATTATACCATTATGGTCGCGGTGCGGGTGTTGTATGCACCGAGGCACATTGCCTGCCGCCGCGAAAGTAAAGAATGATGTTACAGGGCCATAGGATCTTGACAGACTGAGACACCTTGGCTCTGAGTCTGACGATGTGTCGCCTCTTCGAGGCTTATGGACATGTGTAGGCTTCCTTTTACCCCACACTTACGTGCGGGGTTACTGATGTGCCGCCTCTTCGAGGCTCAGGCATAACCTTCGTCAATCCAAGAAATTTTCAACTACGATAGGATTGAACATGTATGAAGTACCGTATCTTTACTGTGGTGTCCTCAATGTCAATAACACCTGATAGTTTGCCATCTTTGGAATTGAATTCAAGCAAACAACAATTAGAACTCATGTTCTGTCGGCTAATTAAATAGAGGTTTTTAAGTGGATCTTTGAACAAAAAATGCTGTCCGAGATCAGCCACCATGGTCAAACTATCGCCATCCAAACACGCGATATAGGTAGTTTGCGGTGTATTTACTACCGTATATATTTTCCCGTTCACACAGAATGCCCCCTCAAAAATCATATCACCATGTTTATCACCATCAATGCAGCCGTATTTATAGCAAGATGAGGCGTTGTCACTAATAATTGTATCAGATTTGACACCATTTTTTGAATAATGCGTTATAGGTGTAACATGTTTAACATACCCATTAGAACGGAAATAACGAACATCAGTTGTCATATCAATCACAATGCGAGCTTCATCAAGATATGTTTCTGTAAAATATCCTTCGTCAGACCATGAGAATGATTCAAACATATCTCTAACCATTGGATCACTGAATATTGTGGTGCTATATACTCGTCCGCCTGGATGCAAGTCTTCCCTGAGTTCCCGTATCTGGCAGCGATGAATAAAATAATACTTCCCGTCATTCTTTAGTATTCGTATCGGCTTGCCGTATCTTTTGTATTGTTTATAGACAGGCTCCATTTGTAAAGAGCCATTGGTTGTCTTAGCTTCCCATGTCAACTGTTTTTCAATGAAACGTAATCCACCTGAGACGAACTTGACCTGATAACGGTCATCTTCGTAAAAATAGCCATAATATTGATCAGAATGCTCTGATAGCCATGTTGTAGTATAGGAGCTAATACCGTTTTCAGAGATGATATTTACATTTATAGTATCGGTGCTGACAGTGAATTGCTGCGCCCTGCCACAAAAAACAGTGGTCAGCAAGAGAACTATCAAGGTGATTTTGCGCATAATGTATCGTGTTTACGTTGCAAAAGTACAAAATTTCACATAATCTTCGTGAACCAATGAAATTAATTCATCAAAATATTCATCTACAGACATGGTATCCTCAATGATTTTTTCTTTGCCAGAAGAATCGTCTCCCTTCCCTTGGCATGGGGATGTCTTGAAGTTCCGTATGGCGCTAACGATTCAGCCACACTTGGAACAGATTCTTTTTCATTATGCTGATATGTTTTCTCCATCTTTCCAATTCTCTTTTCAACTTGCAAAAATAATGTTTTTATTTTTATAAAAACATATCCTGAAATATATTTTTCAACAATGCAAAAAATACCGAAGACACTGTATATCAACAACCCCACACATTTGTGCGGGGTTACTGAAATAGTGCCTCTTCGAGGCACAGGCATAATCTTCATGAGTATCACTTCCTGTACCGTTCCTCCAGTTCGGCACGGTATTTGTCGGCGATGTTGCGGGCAAGGACTACCCCATCGCCTTGGGGCTCGGCACTGAAATTGCCGAGACGCTCGCGCCACCATTGTCCTTCATATTTGCAGATGCGTTCGTGATAGGCCTTCTCGTCAAAGGGCACACCAGCCTCAATAGCGGCATTCACATCCTTGAAGAACTCCTTCCAACGATATGCATAATAGGTTTCGGTGAGACCGGCCCATGCACGGCTGGCATATTCGTTCAGCAAAGCGTCTTCCTCACCCCAAGTGGTGATTAAGTTGCGGGCATTGCTCTCGAAGTAATTTTTGTCCTCCTCGGTGGTACCGATAGCCCTCGCATCACGAATCCAACGGCCAACAAGAAAGGCACTTTCGGTGGCTAACAAGGGGTCAACATCATCCAAAATGGAAGTCATGGTTTGCTCAATCTTGTGAAGCTGTTCATAATCGGCTTCGCGATAGGCTTTTACATAATCCGCATACAAGTCGCTGAAATAGTTGCCCAGCAACTGGCGGGTGATATTGACAATGTCGAAACGACGGGTACGACTATACACTGTAGGCATCTGCGGGGACGCAGATGCCTCGCCTAACAGAAGATCAAGAGCATCCAGCAGGTCAATATTGTTGTACTTGTAAATCGGAGCAATATAATACTGGTGATATTCCTGAATATCGCCCATGGTGGGACGCTGGTTAATGCGGACCGTCTGACCCGGCGAGGAAACCTTGTTATATACGCTGTCTGCCAACAGTTTCCATGCGGCACGCATCTCCGCATCCACCTTGCCGGCACGCTGGTCGGCGAGGTGCTCCACCCATGCGGGCACATCTTTGGTCAACGGATTGTCCCATGCCTTCTCGAAAACATACTCATACATGATGGGATTGCAGTCGAAGCCTTCCAAAGTGGAGCCGATACCCACAAAATTGTCGCCACCCTTCTCGAAAGCCCGCTCGATGCGCACATTCACGGTATCGAGATTACCGGCCAGCATCGAGTTGCCTCCGAAATTGCCGAGATAACACCAGATATACGGCACACCATAATAAGCATTGGTGCGTTCCCATACCGGCTGCCGTTCACAGTAGTAGTCGAGCAACAGATGACGCTCCTTCGGGAAGGAGGTGATATAAGCCTCGATGCGATTGTCAATTTCCCAGTACTGGCGCTCGTTCCAGAACAGCCAAGTCATTTCCAGCCAACGGGCATCGGGGTCGGCAGCCACCAGCGACTCATACACCTGACGGCTCACACGGCCCAAGTATTCAGGTTCCCAGCTGGGCGGTATCATCTCGTTGAAGATGTCGATGCCATAGATATGGTCGGTACCGAACATTTCTATCTCTTTGCTAATGAATTTCTTCTGAATATCAGCATACAACTCGCACTCGGGGTCGAGGAACTTGCACCAGCAGGTGCTGTCGAAGCCTGCCCAGTCGCCCAATGAAGCCAAAGGTGCATCAGGATAGATGCGGGTGATGCATGGCGGCACATGTCCTGCAAAGCCCGGCAGCACGGGTTTCATGTTCAGCTCACGCTCGCGAGCCACAATTTGCTTCTGCAATTCCTTTTGGTTTTCGAGCCAGGACACCGGCAGCGGACCACCCCAGCGGTCGATGTTCTGCATACGGTGCCACGGCAGATGTGCCGGCCCGGTAAAATAGCTACGGATTTCCTCGTCGGTCAGTCCCATCTCGCTCCAAACCTCGTACCAAACCACCTCCTGACCCGTAATAGCCAGCGGCAGGTTAATGCCATTGAGGGCCATCCAGTCGATGAAATGCTCCCACTGCTCCCAGTTCCACCAGGGCATTGTGTAGCCGAAGGTACAGTAATTCAAGAAGAAACGCTCAGGCACACGAGCCGACAGACTTACTTTCCCGGGCACCTTGGGCATCGTGGCGGGCAGTTCCAGCGGTTCTTCTTTGAACCACGAATACTGCGCCAGGCAATAGTATTTCAGGTAATAGTTCAGGCCAACGGCCATGCTGTTGGCATTGTTACCACGGATAATGAGTTTTTTGCCTTTGCTTTCCAGTTCGAAACGGTCTTCGCAAGCTGTAGCACCATCCGCAAAGAGCGCAGAATCGGTTTCAAGTCGTTCAAGGACAATATTTTTCGAGTATTCCGGTACTACACGGTTTACCAGTCCGCGCATCGCAACGCACTCAGGGTCGGTTTCGGGTTTGGTGCAGGCACAACAAAGTGCGAGGCACAAGATGATAAGGGGATAAAGTTTTTTCATAGGATAATTGTTATTCGTTTCAATTTTAATTTTCGGATATTATTAATGAGTTGTAAACTTTCTGTTTTGGAGAATTATACCTCCAAATAAAAATTATTAAACCGACAACTATGATAAATAAAACCATAAACTTTCCTGCTATAATTACCGTTTTAATTCCAAGACGTGAGATAATTAATGTAAATCATTTAACACATCACTGCCAACACACTATTTCATACACAATGACTGTGTGTCACCCCAACAATAGTGGCGTACCTCAGCAACGCCTTTAGCACCTCGGCATGGCGGCCGGGCACGACAACATGGTGATTACCAATGGGATTGGTCAGGAAATAGGCGGTTTGTGAGGGATCGTCCAAACGCACCACCAACTGTGTACGGCACAAGTCGGCTTTGGCCTGGCATCGAAGCAGTTCTCCTTCTGCCACAAAGGCCTGCGACAAGTCACCAGCCAGCTTGCAGATAGTAACCGGTCCTTCGGGCACATAGCCACGGATGCCTACCCCGATACCCGACTCGAAATGCGTGTCCAGTTCGTAGCGTTGCACCATATCGAAGGGGACGGTACAATGAGCGAACAGGATTTCACCCGTTTCGGGGTTGATGGAAGCGGGATTGGCCTGGAAGCACGAGACGCCGCACAAAGCACGCACCACCATCATGGTCAGCATGGTGGGCACATCGCCTTCGCATCCCGCCACAATGTCCTCAGAGTTCAACTTGGCCAAAGCCCAGCAGCCCGTATTATGCACGGCATCCAGCAAATCGAAACAACGCAAGGTAAAGCCCTTAAGCTGATATTTTTCAATTAAAGATTTCAATGCCACATAAATACGGTATGCATCTGGCAATGAATTGGCCACAGAGGCCGAGCCACAAAATCCCTTCGAGAATACAGAAGTAGTTGTATTACAACAACATTCACCCAGACCAGCTAATTTAAGACTAGCAAACAAACTCTTCACCTCTGCCGTTGACAGCTGCGGAATCCCCGCCAAAGTCTCCAGCAATTCGCTCATCGGAATATCCACTAACTCCACGCCTAAGCTCTGACGCACCTTGGCGGCATCTTTCGCACTGGCAATGAGCCAGTCGGATGGCTCACCAATCACTCCGAGACGGCACTGGCGTAAATAGTTCGAGGCCTCCCCTACTCTTTGCAACATCCTGATTTTGGCAGAGACGTATGCGGCTTTGCCATGCAGAATTTCTCCCTGCATGCCCTGCTGCCGCAGATACGACAGAATCTCCAACGAAGCGGCCAAGGAATTGCTCTTGTCGGAAGCCAAAAGATAAAACGGCTTGGCGGACTGTGCCACCAGCTGTGGCAGAAGGCGTTTGAAAATGCCTTCAGTGCCACCCGTCCGCACAAATATCAAATCCAGATCATGGCTGCCGTAGTCGGCAAAATCATTTTCTATCAGTTCAAAAGGCAATTCCAATGATGATAAAAACTCCTGGGTAAGAGTAGCCACAGCCTGCGGGTCATGCAATGCGGAAGTCAAAGGGTAAATAGCGATGGACATGGTTTTCAATTAACAGTTAACAATTAATAATTAATAGTTTTGAGGGTGATTTTGAACTTTGAACTTTGAATTCTGAATTTTATTCATAGCAATTACTCAGCAGTTCCCACATTATACATTATATTCCGCCATATCTTCCGCTGCCATAGGCAGTTCCTCCTCCACACGGATATAGCCTTTATCTTTCGGATTGAAGGTTGCGAGGTAGTAATCGTGCAGTTGAACCTCAACACGCAACATCGTCTGTTCCAAGTATTTGGGTTTCAACTGGCACTCCCAAAGCACAATCACCTGCCAGCCATTTTCTCGCAGAATCCGGTAATTCTGCTGATCCCGCTCCTGATTCCTCTGAATCTTTTGAATCCAAAACTCCGTATTAGACTGCGGAATCCTACAACACTCCGAATTTTCAATTGTGAATTGTGAATTATGCATTGTGAATTGAACCCCGTGTCCGTGCCAAAAGCACCCGTTCACGAAGATTGCGGTGCGATACTTCCGCATCACAATGTCCGGCTTTCCAGGCACCCCTTTTACACACAAACGGTAGCGGTAGCCATGTTGCCACAGCCACTGCCGCACCTTGATTTCAGGCTTGGTATTCCGGCTGCGTATATGCGACATGCAGCGGTGGCGTTGTATCGGGGTCATGATGTCAGTCATAAGTACTGTTTGTCAAAAACGATTTTTTAGCTTTTCGATCACATCCAAATCTGCTGGCAGCCACTGCACGCTGTCGAGCTCATCAGGGGCGAGCCAACGGGCGGCCTCATGTTCGAGGAGGGTGAGCGAGCCGCTCTCCACGGTGCAGAGAAAGCAGTGCATGGTGAGATGAAATTTGGGGTAATCCC
>CACXXY010000154.1:0-399 GCA_902771655.1 uncultured Bacteroidota bacterium
GAGCTATTGTCGGCCTTTCAGGCCTCCAAATCGTTGGGTGGGCTTCGTTACATCGGGGTTTCACCCCGTGCTGAGCTATTGTCGGCCTTTCAGGCCTCCAAATGTTGGGATGGACTTCGTTACACCGGGGTTGCACCCCGTGCTGAGCTATTGTCGGCCTTTCAGGCCTCCAAAATGTTGGGTGGGTTTTGTTACATCGGGGTTTTACCCCGTGCTGAGCTATTGTCGGCCTTTCAGGCCTCCGAATCGTTGGGTGGGCTTCGTTACACCGGGGTTTCGCCCTGTGCTGAGCTATTGCCGGCCTTTCAGGCCTCCGAATTGTTGGGTGGGCTTCGTTACACCGGGGTTGCACCCCGTGCTGAGCTATTGTCGGCCTTTCAGGCCTCCGAATCGTTGGGT
>CACXXY010000154.1:414-5426 GCA_902771655.1 uncultured Bacteroidota bacterium
GAGCTATTGTCGGCCTTTCAGGCCTCCAAATCGTTGGGTGGGCTTCGTTACATCGGGGTTTCACCCCGTGCTGAGCTATTGTCGGCCTTTCAGGCCTCCGGATTGCTGGGTGGACTTCGTTACACCGGGGTTTCGCCCCGTGCTGAGCTATTGTCGGCCTTTCAGGCCTCAGGTATTCCGTGTGGCATTTGTTAACGGGAGGGTAGTTCCCGCCTGTGTTCTAATAGCCTTTTCAGAACTCATGAAAATTTGCCGATGATCATTTGCCATTGGCCAACGGCTGAAAGCCGTTAAAAACTCAGCCCGGGGTGCAACCCCGGTGATGAATGTGTCGTTACATTATAGAGCCCTGAAAGGGCGACAAGAGTTCAAATTATGTTATATTTCATCACAAAAACTTCCAAAAATTATACTCACAATCAGTTAAAATCAAAAACTAACAAAACACAAACCATACAATTAATGCCATTTTTTATTCAAATAAACACATTTTCTGTAATTATTTGTGATAATATTAAAGTATTGAACAATAGCTGTTTAGCTATTGATAATATCATTTCTTTTCCGTTTCTTTGCATAAAAAAAACATGTCACAATCGCTTTCTAAAATCTTTGTTCATGCTGTTTGGCATATCAAAACAACAAGTCCACAAATACAAATGGAAGATAGAAAAAACTTATACTCTTATATGGGTGGCATTTTGAAACAACTTGAATGCATACCTATATGCATTAATGGGACTGGCAACCATGTTCATATGCTTTTTGTTCTGTCAAAGAATTATAGTTTGGTAAAAGTGATGTCAACGGTAAAAATTGCCAGTAGCCGGTGGTTGAAAACCATTGGGAAACATTATAAATCTTTTGCATGGCAGCTGGGTTATGGTGCATTTTCTGTTAGTGAATCCATTAGAGAACGAACAATCAATTATATTAAAAACCAGGAAGAGCACCATAAAAAGAGAAGTTTTAAGGATGAGTATTTGCAAATATTAAAACAATATCATATTGATTTTGATATTGATTATTTACTTCGGGATTGATATTCTTGTCGGCCTTTCAGGCCTCCGAATTGCAGGGTGGGTTTCGTTACATCGGGGTTTCACCCCGTGCTGAGTTATTGTCGGCCTTTCAGGCCTCCAGATCGTTGGGTGGGCTTCGTTACACTGCCGGTGATGAATGTGTCGTTACATTATAGAGCCCTGAAAGGGCGACAATAATACATTGTTATGTATTATTTTTTATCGTATCTTTGCATTTTTGCATTTTACAACAAATTTGGATATAAATATTTTATAATCAATAAACTATAAATAGCTATGCTGACAAAAAGTAGAATAAAAGGTGTAAAACACATTATTGTTGTGGCTTCCGGTAAAGGAGGCGTCGGTAAATCAACTGTTTCCGCAAACCTCGCCATCATGCTGGCTAAAAAAGGATATAAAACGGCTCTTTTGGATGCCGATGTATATGGTCCATCCATTCCCAAAATGTTTAATTTGGAAGACCAAATGGTGGATGTCACCGTGGATGAGACAGGCAAGGAGTTTATGGTTCCCAAAGAAAAGTATGGTGTCAAAATCAATTCCATCGGTTTCCTGGTGCCCAGCGACAAAGCGGTTATATGGAGAGGCCCGCTCGCCGGTGGAGCGCTGACACAGCTTTTCACCCAGACTATATGGGGCGACATCGATTATATGATTGTGGACTTTCCTCCTGGAACGGGAGATGTCCAAATATCTGCTATCCAACAGTTTAGAATCTCTGGCGCTATCATTGTGACAACCCCGCAGGTGATTGCTGTGAACGATGCCCGCAAGGGTGCGGAGATGTTCCTGCCTGAGAATATGAATGTGCCTTTGTTCGGAGTGGTGGAGAACATGGCCTGGTTCACCCCAAAACAACATCCCGATGAGAAATATTTCCTCTTCGGACAGGGTGGGGGACTGACTTTGGCTCGTGAATTCAGCACTACCTTGTTGGCTCAAATACCTTTGGTTCAAGAAGTCGGAGAAACTGCGGAAAAAGGTGGCAACCTGATGGACCAAAATAATGCCCTGATTAACGAGGCCTTTGATCATTTGGCCGACGAGGTGGTTTATCAGTTGGAGAATGCGCCCATCGATGAAGTGGAACACGAGCATGAAAATTGCGACCGTGAGGATTGTGAACATTCGGGAGATTGTACACATGACTGCTCCACTTGTGGCCACAACTGTCATCATTAAAAGCTCTTCTGTTGGCACAACCGCATGAAAAGTTATAAAATACTGATATTCATTCTTTCTGTCATCGCTATCTTGGCGTTGGTAGCTTATTTTTTCCCCAAGGACGGAGTGAAAATCGGTTCGACGGAATTGCACTTCCCGTCAATTGAAGAAGCCTTGGTGCGGGAACCCATAGAGACAGAAACAGTTGACCCGCTTGTCGCGATACAGGACTCAATCCGTATGGAGGAGTTGCGCTCGCTGAAAGACACGCTGGCACATTACAAAGAAGTGTTTATTGGCGATGCGGGACAGTTCTATTTTCCCGACGATGACATCACGTTCTTCGATAAAGTCTTCGATGAGATGCGGAATGCGAAAACCAATCACCGTATAATCAGAATTATGCATTATGGTGATTCACAAATTGAGATGGACCGTCTGTCTGCCAATTTGCGAGAGTGGTTCCAGTCCATTTTCGGTGGCGGTGGTCCGGGCATGTTACCGGCGGTGCAGACCATTCCTTCCGCGGTGGTGTCGCAGCGTGCCACAGGTGATTTGACGGCCTACGCTCCATACGGCGATGCCGGTGAGCGCACGCGTACGGGCAATTACGGCATCATGGCCAAGAGTTATAATATGGGCAGCTCCGCTGTGGTCAACATTTATGCTTCCAAGCACAATGCCGCCCGTGAGCGAGTTAAGCGTTTCTCCTCTGTGAAGCTGTTGGTAAACGACCGTAGCGGAAAGTTCAAAGCTTCGGTTTCCGCAAAAGGTCAGCAGCAAAAGTATGAAATGGAAAGCCCTGGCAAGGGTATTCAGTTGCTTCAATGCCAATTGGATACGGAAGCGACTACACTAACCGTGCGTATGTCAGGCGCTTCGGATATTTATGGTATTATGGTGGATGACGGCTACGGCGTGAATGTGGATAATATTCCGTTGAGAGGCTGTTCGGGCACTATTTTTACCCAGATCAAAGATACCATGTTGCAACGCTGCTATGAGTTGGCGGATGTGGGCATTATCCTGCTGCAATTTGGCGGTAACTCGGTGCCGGCGTTATACAATGATGCCAGCATCCAGAAATTCAAGGAGGCAACATCTAAACAGATTCGTTATATCCGCTCGCTGTATCCCAAGGCGGCTGTGGTCTATATCGGTCCCTCCGACATGTCCACACGCAAAGGTGGGGGAAGCTTGCATACTTATCCCTGCTTGCCAGGGCTGATCACCGCACTGAAAGAAGCAGCTCATGAGAATGGGGCTGCATATTGGGATCTGTATGCCGCTATGGGTGGTGAAAATTCTATGATTCAGTGGGTTAAGTCGGGATGGGCAGGTCCTGACTATGTGCATTTTACGCCCAAAGGTGCGGAAATTATGGGCGACATCATGGCACAATCTTTTGACGAGGTTTATCGTTTTTATCAGATGAGAAAGAATATGGACCAAACACAATTGGATTCGTTATGGAACGCAAGATAACAGCGATATTGGTTTTGTTCATGGCTATGCTTATGCCATTGTCCGCCCAGATGTCAAAGTGTCCGGTGGATTCCTTGGAGTATGCCCATTTCGAGGCCGATACGCTGGCTTTTGACCTTCAGACATCCAAGCTGGTGCCTTTCTTTCAGAAGTTTGACGACGTGGTTAATTCGGGCGAGGGCAATGTGAATATCCTGCATTTGGGTTCCTCGCATGTACAGGCAGGCACCCTGTCACACACCATCCGGCGTGACCTTTTGCTATCCTATCCTCATCTGATTGCCCGCCGTGGCATGATTTTCCCTTATTCTGCCGCCAACAAGTGCAATAATCCCGCTGATTATCTTGTCAAACGTTCTTGTGAGTTCCAACTTATCAGAAACGTTTATCAGGAACATCTTACTCCTCTTGGAGGCACCGGTATCGCTGTATATGTGCAGGGACAGCCGGCAGAGATAAAAATCACTCTTAATGATGAAGAGTTGGAATTCTGTACCAACAGGATCATTGTGTTGGGCGAATCCAATGACGGAAAGGTGGTGCCATGGATCCGAGTGGATACGACCTATTACTATCCTGTCATTAAAGATCCTGAGCTAAGAAGGTTTGTATTTGATGTCAAGGACTTTACCGACTCCTTTGCTGTGGTAATGCCCTGCGATTCCTCTCAACGTTTCACCTTGACGGGTGTGTTCTTAGATAATGACAGTCCGGGCCTGACTTTCCACTCTATTGGGGTGAACGGTGCTGACTTGGATGACTATCTGCGCTGCCCTTATTTCTCGATGGACATGGAATTGCTTCAGCCCGACATGGTGATTTTCGGCATTGGCATCAATGACGCCAATAGTGAAAATTTTGATTCTGTGACTTTTAAAAATCGCTATTTGCAACTGATTCAGCGAATTAAGGCAGTGAATCCTGACTGTGCCTTTGTCTTTATCACCAATAACGACTCTTATAAAAAAGTCTCCAGACGCGGTTATGCGGTGAATAAAAACAATATGCAGGTCAGGGATGTCATGTACCGGTTGGCGGCGGAAACCCAAGGTGCTGTTTGGGACCAATTTGACATTATGGGTGGATTGAAATCGATGGATCAATGGCGTATTCACGGTTATGCCCAAACCGACCGTATCCATTTCACTGTCAAGGGATACAAACTGCTGGGCAATTTATTCTTCAATGCCTTTGTTGACGCACATGATAAAATATTGAAATGATAAGAAATTAAAATATTTATAATAAGTGATTTAATTCGATCTTGATGAAGCACAGACATATTTTTTTGTTTTTTTTGTTTTCCATGTTTTTCTA
>CACXXY010000155.1 GCA_902771655.1 uncultured Bacteroidota bacterium
AACGGTCTGGGAGGTGGTTTCGGAAGGAAATGAACAAATTACCTTAGGCGGACGTTTAATCAACTCCAGAGCCTATATTTCGCGTTTTAATTTCAGCGGCACCGACCAGAGCAAAAAAACGGGTGTGTTGTCTGGTGGCGAGCGCAACCGCCTGCACTTGGCGTTGACCTTGAAATCGGAAGCCAATGTCTTGCTGCTGGACGAGCCCACCAACGATATTGACGTTAACACCCTGCGTGCTCTGGAAGAAGCCTTGGACGACTTTGCCGGCTGTGCGGTGGTCATATCCCACGACCGCTGGTTCCTCGACCGCATCTGCACCCATATTCTGGCCTTCGAGGGTGAATCTCAGGTATATTTCTTTGAAGGCAGCTACACCGAGTACGAGGAGAATAAAAAGAAGCGCTTAGGCAACGACGCCCCCAAGCGCATCCACTACAAGAAACTGATGAAATAGAATTCTGTCGTCTTTCCCTCATTGATGCTTCGGTGATGCGCCGTATTTTACTCGATTGTTTCTCGTTCGATTGTTCTTCGATTTAAATCGAAGAACAATCGAACATCAGAGGGCGCATCGCAGGCGCATCAGCGAGCCTGCAACGACGCAAAGGCCTGCCATCACTGACGCAACAAACCGAGAAAGGCGAGTCAATTGGCTCGCCTTTCCCCTACTCCTTCACCAACTTCGATGTGTTGCTTCTGCCGCTTTGGCTGAGGATACACACGGCGTAGATGCCCGTTGGGAGGTTGGCAATGTTGATGGTATTGCTGGAGGGGTTCTCTATGCTCATTACCTCTTTGCCCAGCATGTCGAAGATGCGCACCTGCTTCACGCCCTCCTGTGCCTCTGTGAAGTTGATGACAAAGGTTTGACTGGCGGGGTTGGGGTAGAGGACAAGATTTTTGTTATCTTTTTCAGAGATGCCTGAGGTGTAATCTTTGTTGTAGCAGTCGTCAGGATTTTCATCCAGGTCAAAACCCGTGTGCATGTCCGCTCCTTCGGCATTGGTAAAACACAATAAGCGTCTCTCTCCATAATCTTCATTATCAAAAAAATAGTTGTTGAAGCCCCATACACTGCCAATCCCTTCTATCCAGACATCCTCTGTGTGCAAATAATTGATGTCCACCACCAGCGATATCACCTTGTGTGCAGTTCCGTCAGACAAGTGTACCACGGTATCATTATTGTCGTACCCTGACTGACTGTCTCCGTTCAGCACTCCCGACAACAGTCCGCAACTCTCCACACGCGTGGCAACTCCCTCGTTGACAACATAGTAGTCCGAATTTATGTCTATAAGAAGAGTATAGAAAGTGACCGTTTCGCCCACCGACAGGGAATAGTCGTACAATAAAAACTCCTGAGGCTCCTCGGTTCGGCCTATCTCGTTATTGTTTCTGACAATCCATGTGCCTGCAGGCATATTACAATATACTTTCCTGTTCACGCTGTCGTCTCGGATAGCGGTGAAATAAAGGGCGTTGGACGGGTCGAATTCAAAGGGCTGGTTGGATTTCTGGCTATACACCTTCATATACGTCACCCCGTTGATGATGGTGTCGCCAAGGATCATGTATTTTTCGTCGCTCACCGACCACTCGCAGCCGTCGGTGATGGTTCTGTAGGGGATTTGTGCTGACAATCTTGCCGAGAAAAACAGGCTTATTGTCATCAGGCAGATTACTGATACCAGTCTTCTTGTTCTATATTCATTTTCTTTTTTCATGATGGTATTGATTTTAATGTTTTCTGTTTGCAAAGGTAATGATATTTTTGCTGAATTATTGATTGTGATGTTTTTTTTCAATATTTATTCTTTCACCAATTTGACGGCATATTCTTTCCCACCTTGGCCGAGTACACGTACTACATACATGCCCGTTGGAAGATTGGCAATGTTTACTGTATTGTTGGAGGGATTCTCCTGACTCAGCACCACCTTACCTTGCATATTGATAATTCTAACCTGCTTCACGCTCTCCTGTGCTTCCGAAAAGCTGATGGTGAAGGTTTGATTGGCAGGGTTGGGATAGATGATCAAGCCAGCTGCCTGTATGTTTTCTTGATTATCAGTAATTGACGTATTTGCCTCATTCTCCATATAAGTGTTGGGTAACTCTGTTCCCTGACACGTAGCGTTGTATGTATCCATGGTTTCCTCCTCCTTTTCATAGCAGATATTGAAGAAAAAGCACAGGATTCCCTTTGCCATCACAGAAGTACGACCGGTATTCAATTCCGCAATCCGTATCAGTCTCTCTATCTGCTCTTCCGACATAGCATACCAGTTTACTCCCTTTTCCGTTGTCAGAGATGCACATTCCGACTTCAAAGCGCGGAATGCCGCATAATTGTCCCTTTCGGCGGTATCATCAGTGACAATACTGGCATATTCGGCCGTTTCATTCATCTGGTACATGGTTTCCGACCATGAATACGGGTCGGCAAAAACAGAAGCTGTAGCATGCCATTCGGCCAATGTGGCCATATCGGTCAAACTGTCAAGCATAATCTGGCGGACGGCCTTATAATACAGGTCTGAGGCCTCTTGCTGCAAGGCCATCATCTCGGGTGAAACAGGTGATGTGTTGTATGTGCCTTCTTCTGTCATCTCCCATTGTGAAACTCTTGCCGAATCCAATTCTTGGTAGGCTGATACCATTGCAGCCAAGTCACTTGTATTATAATCTGTCCTGTTTAAATTTATATCAAAGATAGTTGAATAACAGGGATTTGTAGATATTCCATTCGATAATGGTGTGACATGATAGGCCAGACTTGGATAATGAGCGGGATTGGATGAACTGTACAAGTAAGTTATATCTGGAAGACTGCTATTGTAAATATTATAATCATACGTTCCCGAAAAGTTATTGTCCGCACCACTGTTTATTTGTCCTTGGCAAGGTGCAATAGTCGCATAATGCATCAGTCTAATGTCATAGTCATTGGTTGAAAAATTATTGCATATAAATTGCAATCCTCTTTTTACATTACCATTAGTGCCGGAAACAAGAATGCCATTTGCCATTTTCGTAAAATCATTCTTGTAAATTCTATTGTTGTTTGTACCTGAATTGGTTATCTTGATGCCATATTTAGAGTTATTACTTTGACTTGATGGGGAATAATAATAGTCATAAAATTGGTTTTTCTCAATATGGTATCCTGTACTGTTCTCCAAACTAATCCCTTTCCTTTGATACACCATAGAAGCTTTGTAGTCTGTTTGGTTCACATCACATCTTATTACCTCCACATGGTTGTTTCCATAAACAGATATGGCTTGTTGGTTGTTGTTAAATTTTGTCTCGTCTAATTTTACGGCGTACTGGTTTCCCGTGGTGGTCACTTCCACCGCTGTATAAAATCCCGTGAAAGTATTGAACATGAAAGTATCAGGCATTGAACTTCCCCCTCCCGAATACGTTGCATAAGGGAAAGGATAGGTGGTCAGTGAGAAGCCCGCGTCAATGGTGGCGATTCCCTTGCCTTCACATAATCTCCCCCTATTCATCTTGTTTTCAAAAGTGCATCCCTTGAATCTGACATTTTTAACATCCCACATGGTCACATGGTTAGTGAACTGGCGGTTGTTTTGAGCCAATACATTGTTGGTGTCAATAGTGAACGTACACCCTACGAAATAGCTGCAATTGTTGAGGAGATTGGCTGCCGAATCAGTGTCACAATATGAAAGGAATTCCAGCGACCGCTGATTATTTCTGAAAATAGCGTTTGTAGCTGTGATAATACCTCCTGTGGTATGCCAACCTTCGTCAAGCAAACCTGTACGTATAGCTGTGATGGCATTCTCGATGACAGCACCGTTTTTCAGTTCCACCACACCTTGATATTGAGGTTCCTGATGCTTGGTTCTATCACCTACCACCTCAATGCCTTTCCACATTGTTCCCGGTTCTGCCGAGGTAAGGGTTCCGCCATCAACAATAAGTTTGCCACCGGGGTTAACGATGACTCTAGTGTCTGGTGACATTTCCATCCTACATGTAACAGTAAATGTTACACCCGAATCTACAACAATTGATTGATAAAATTTTCTTGTGTAATCTAATTCAAGATTACTGCTTATGTGTATTACTGAAGAGGATGTATCACCATACGCAAAGTCCTTTAATGTTGAAACACCTAACGCTCTATGAATTCGACCGCACTGTAAGGCCGAAAAATGACGTGACATGCAAGTACCTCCCATAATGTTATTGGTACATGTATTTGTTGAGTCCAACGGATTACATGCCCAATTCCCCTCATGATAACACACTCTTGTTGGAGGTGCCGTACACCAATCTTGGGTCTCTGTACCAAACACATCCCATAAAAATTCAGGATGTGCAATAACAGTATTCTCAGTATTGTATGTGTGATGCAAACCAAAGTTATGGCCGAATTCATGTGCCATATGCAATGCAAATGCATACAAATCTACTTCCCTATTTTCACATTGTTTGATTGTTACTATTGACGGGTATTGTGCATCATATCCGTTTGAAGAACCTGACCAAACTTGAGTTGTATCCAAAGAAAGATGATAATTAAATCTGTTTAATCTTTCAGGATGGTTTGATAAAAGATAATTAGTGAATGGAGAAGTAGAATAATTGTGAGCCATAATAGAATTGTTGTAGTAAAATACTGTATCAATTACAAAACGCACTCTTGTGTCTAAAATAAATTGAGCATTGGGTATATATAACGTGTATTCTTCATTGTGACCATATATTTGATTAAGATAATCAAAGGCTTTTTGAAGACTATCTCTATAAGCAGGTGTATCCAACCACCAGTTGCCTGTGCCATTATCTTCACGCCAAACATTAATATTGACAGGAATAGTAATAATTGGTGTATTTGTTGTGGGAATATACGAACTAATCAATAAAGACTCATCTTCCCAATTTATGGGAAATACCCTGTGACACGGATCTGTTCGCATTGGTATTTCCGATTCTGGTTCATAACATATGTATTGAGCTTGGATAACCATACAGGTAAATAAGAAGACTAACGTTAAAATGACTGTCTTTTTCATAATTCCAATTTTTTTTTGTTTGTAATTGATTTTATTCTGTCTAGTTGTTCGCATAATATGCTGAATTGGTGTAAAATAATCCTGTAAAGGTAAACTGACGGCTGAGAGAGTCTCTGTAAACAAACTGGGCTGGTATATTCAGCCACACTTCGTTGTGTTTTTCATCATACTCTACAAACAATGACCTTGAGGGCATGTTGAAGAAGTCTTCATTGGTTAAGGCTGTGCTGTCAAGGGTAGTGGCT
>CACXXY010000156.1 GCA_902771655.1 uncultured Bacteroidota bacterium
AGCTTTGGCCCCTGGCGGGGCTGGCTTCTGCTACCGGATCTGTACAGGCACTTCCGAATCCCGTCCAACTGCTCACTACTCACTGCTAACTGCTAACTCGTCTTACACGTTCTCCGCCAAAGAAAAGGACTCCGAAACCGGCCTAAGCTACTTTGGTTCACGGTATTACAGCTCGGATTTGAGTGTGTGGCTGAGCGTGGACCCGATGGCGGACAAGTATCCGAGTATGAGTCCGTATGTGTATTGTGCGAATAATCCGGTGAGGTTGGTGGATCCGAATGGGGAAGAATATGATGGCTACGAAGGATCAAATGGTCAATATAAGTGGTTTGACAATCATTCAGAGCAAAGTTTCTCTGAAAATGGTGTAAAATGGACTAAAGTAACAGAAAACAAATCCGATTGGGATGAGGCAACTGCTATTCGAGATGCAAATATTGAAGGCTTAGTTAGCTTAGGATTTGACAGAAGTCAGGCTGAAAGAGATGTCCGTCTATATGAAGGCGATAATCCGTTGTTTACCAAGGAATCCCAATTGAACAATGCTAATAACTACACAGGTTCTTGGGAAAGTAGTTACAATTCAGGGGGTGAAACTGCTTACGAATCCCCAGAAATTAAAAACACAGGATATTCATTGAAATATTACCCGACCAAGAATGGGGGGAAAAAAGCATTAGGTATTGTTAAAAGAGGAATATTAGGTCATGGCCTTGAAGGAGTACTAGAATTGCTTGAAAGAAAAGTTTACAAGCAAAAGGCAGATAGTGACCCGCTTTATGACATGCATTATAGGAATGCTCGTGGACTATTAAAAGCTCTCCGAAATAGCAAAATTGATATTTCTGCACCGCCTACTATATATTCGAATTATCATAGAAGTGGGGGGGCGAAACTTCCCTGACACTGAGAAAACTCAAATATTTAGAGCAATCACCTTAAAGTTCTGTTGTTATGCGTAGTAAAATCATTCGTTTTATCACATTAACCATATATGTGTGTATCCTTAATATATTTTTCTTCCTAATAGGGATTGTTTTCATAGATGACTATATGTGTTGGTCCGCAAGCAAGTTGAATTTTGGACATTTCTTTTTAGTTGTATTATATTCATTTGTCCAAACAATAGTGTTTCCCGTAGAGAAGAAGTTCGGTATCGCAATTGTCTCAGTTCTTTCCTTGCTATGTGGACTTTGGTTTGTTTATTTTGACAAAATTGGATTTGGAAATGAGTTGTGGTGTGATGTTGTATTAAGTGTTTCTAAGTGTAACCATTTGTTAGGGCTCCTATTCTTAAACCGTTTTCCAGCGTTATTGCAAGCAAATTTCTCTTTTCTTTATTCTATTTATATTTATTTAGTTGGATATTCATATAAAGTTTTTTATGAGAAAATATTTTACAGTTGTATTGTTCGTAAAAACAAATGCGATAATAAACACGACAATATTTTCTCATAACCGCTGTTAGCGGCGGATGTTTAGCCACAAACTACAAGTTCATGTCAAAGCCCCCAGCCCGTCCGAGAACCCAAAATCAAGCAATTTTTATTCGTGCTGATTGTGAAAAGACTCGATTTTTCAATTCTCAAGGAGGAATAAATCAGTTCTCGGACAGCCTCCCCCACACAGGGTAACCATCTGCATCAACAGCAAGGAGGTGGAGGGATTGCCCGAATATCTTTCGCCTATGGATACAATCCATCTTCTAAAACATGGAGAATACCAACAACTTAAATTATCAATTAACCATATTTTATTCATCATCAAAAACTTAAAAATGAAAAAAGTATTTATTATCCTGGCGATGGCATTCGCCGCAGTAACCGTAATGACCTCTTGTTCAGACAAGAAGGTGACAAAAGAAACATTTATCGGGAAATGGGAACTCAAAAGTTTCCAGCACCAAGCGGTAAACAGCACCGAGTGGGTGGAGGAACTGTCGGAAAGCGACCCTGTGCAAACCTACATTTTCTCCGCCGACGGCACCTATCAGGATATATGCGAAGATGTTACGGAGACCCTCAATTGGAATTATGACGAATCCACAGGTCTTCTGACCTTCGACCATCAGGTTTGGACGGTAGAGTCATACAAGAACAAGGAACTCGTCTTATATTCCGACACTTGGGCGCAAACCTTCGGCCAGAAGCACCGCGCCACATTGAAAAGGGTCAAATAAACTCTTTCTCCTTTTGGGCGACCGGGCACGCTATCCGTTCAAACTGCGCGGCAAACCGCTCGTAACCATTCCTATCGTAGTCACGGTATTAAGGAGGGGAAAACACATTTAACCAGCATAATGCGTTTTTTACATTTATATACCCTGTCGCACCTCCATGCGGAGCATCTGACCAACTTACGAACAGACGTTTGAGCCTCGTCTTTCTCTCATAACATTGAACAATGCCATGCTCAAGAATGAGGACGAGAAGTTACAAAAAGATTGCGGACAGCGAGTACAAGAGTTCCTATATTCTGTAAGATGAGGCAAAGTACTTTTCAGACGCGGCGGACAAGATTGTTTGGACAAAGTTCGGAGAAAGTTGAAAGGACAAGGACGGGAAGTATGTCCTGCAAAGGTGGGAAAATGAAATAATTTGTATTTGTTCAGAAACTAAAAATTTAAAATGAGACTTTTAACAAAACCAGAGAAAGAACTTATTTCGAAAATCACTCAAATTGCTAATGGATCATCTTCGGCAATACCTGCGTACAAATTTCTATTAGCAGATTTAGATATCGCCTCTTTGGATGATTTATTAAAAGAGGATTTATTTCAAAAACACTTACCTGAAATAGGCAAGAACACATCTGATAATAATTTTGAGAATTCTCTTGTAAAATTGTTACTCGGACAAATTCACGGCAGACAGATAGTGACTCTTTACGATTTGCTTATATTACTGAATGACCAAGGGTATTTGAAGTTGGTTAAAAGTTATCGCTATGGGTCAATTGAATTTTCATTATACAATACCACCCAAGATCCAAGATACCTTTTAATAACAGAAAATGATAAAGAGTTACTTCTTTCTATTGCAGGATATGACGTGGAATTGTATCTTCCGTTTTTCTTGTTAGCTAATAATGGAGGAGAAACTTACGAAGAAGCTGTTTTGAATTATGCTAAAATCACAGCGGAAAAGTCTGAAAATATCGAAAAAGATGCTGAAATAACATTAAAGGAAGCAATTTCCCAGACTAAAATTTCCAAATGGGCATTAGGAATAACAGTTGTTGCGTCTTTGATTTCTATTGTATTATCTATCATATCAATATGTAAATGTTGATTTAGGGCGACCGGGCACGCTATCCATTCAAACTTCGCGGCAAGCCGCTCGTAACCATTCCTATCGTTGTCGCGGTATTAAGGAAGACGAAAACGCAGTCAAACAGTATAACGGTCCCCGAATCTCAAACAGCAAATTAAAACCAACATGAGCATAAAACCGACAAACATCCCCAAATGCCATCTGCGGAAATCTGCGGATTCTGCGGGAAACATTTCCCGTCACTGCTAACTCGGCGAAGTGATTGAAAATATTCGTACTTTTGCGCTTCCGTTTGAGAGCCAGACTTATACCTTCAAGATGCAGTACAAATACGACTCATATAACCGCATACAAAAGATGACCTACCCCGACGGAGAGGTGGTTCAGTATGACTACAACAGGGGCGGGTTGTTGAAGAAAGTGTATGGTACGGTGAAGGGTGATTTTCTGCCCCAGTACCCCTCGACGCCGCACGACAGCCTGGTGCCGCTCAACCCGCACGGCCTTGGCGGGCAGGCCTCCCTTAACAGTCTTCCCCCCGTTGGCGACCCAGTCCCGCTGTACGACACCCACACCTATCCATACATCGACAGCATCGCCTACAACGAGTTCGAGCTGAAAAGTGATGTGTTCTACGGCAACGGTACGCATGCATTGTACGCATACGACTCCCTCCTGCGGCTGCTGCTGTTGCAGAGCCAGACCCGCACGGGCGACATCATGCAGGACATCGTCTATACCTACGACTCTGTGGGCAACATCAAAGGCATCGCCAACGGTGCGGGAATGCTGCCCAACGGGCTGGGCGGCACCTACAACAGCGCGTACACATACGATGACCTCTACCGGCTGACCAGTTCTACGGGCGGCTGGCAGGGAAGTCAAAACATCAGCTACCGAACTACTACGCTGTACAGGGGTAATGGCCGTATAAAACAGAAGAACCTGGCGGCGCGCAAGCTGCTAAACGGGGTCTCCGATTCGGTGAACTATTCCCATTATTATCACTATGAGAACACCTCGCAGCCGAACACCCTGACAAGGTACAGCTCTTCCGTATGGGATCCGGGCAGTTGGCTGGGCATCTCGAATGAGGAAGATTCGCAGTTCGGATGGGATGCGGCAGGCAACATGACGGAGAGTTGCATAGGGGGCGACCGAAACTGCCGCAGCCTCTGCTGGGACGAGCAGAACCGCCTGCAAGGGGTGAAAGACAACAAGTGGCTGTCGTACTACCAATACGATGCCGCCGGCGACCGCACCTACAAGCTGACTGGAAAGGGGGAGTTGCAGAATATCAACGGCGAGTGGCGGTATTTTTACCATTTGGACAACGCCACGCTCTATGTCTCGCCGTATTTAGTGGCCACAAAGCAGGGCTACACCAAGCACTATTACGCTGAAACCGAGCGTATTGCGAGCAGGATTGGTGGCGGCAGGCTTCGTTATTTGGATCAGCCGGTGGTTGGGCAGGGAAAGATTGTTGAGAAACAAAGCACCAACAAAACATACGCCAAAGAGGTGTTGGAGGAGTGTCTGGATGCAATACATTCCGAGGGCCAGGCGGATCTTCACCACCTTTACGATATGATTAACAATGCTCACTCCGAGACTGACTGCTACTGGTACCACCCCGACCATTTGGGCAGTTCCTCTTGGATCACCGACTCGGCGGGCACCGCCGTGCAGCACCTGCACTACCTGCCGTGGGGCGAGGA
>CACXXY010000157.1 GCA_902771655.1 uncultured Bacteroidota bacterium
ATAGAGGCGATGGTTGTTGAAAATATAGCTTTCGCCATAATTGCCGGTAGTACGGTCGCCGGTCCAGCCCATGCGCTCATCGCGCTGGGGGCAGTCAGTGGGCATACTGCGGTAATTGCCACGGATGCCCCAAGTAGCATTGCGATAAACCGCATTCATCATCTCGCTGGAACACTCAAAACTGCCGGTCATCGGCATCTCGTCGGATAAAACCAAGCCGGTAAAGTTTTCAGCTTTGGGTTCGTAACGCAAGCCCGATATTTCCACATAACGAAAACCGTGATAAGTAAACATGGGGTGAAAAAAGCCTTTTTTCCCAGCAGCAATGTATCGGTCGGTACATTCTGCGGAACGAAGATTGTCAGTATAAAGTGCACTATCTTCCGTAAGAATCTCTGCATAACGGAAAATGATGGTGTCACCAGATCTCATGTCAAACAAATTTGAAATCAACACTCCCACCATATTCTGCCCCAGATCAAGTATCCATTTATCGCCCTTTGGGAAGAGTGCAACAGGTGTCAAATACTCCTGTGCCTTGATATTGGGATTGGGTTGGGGAGTGAGTAGTGACATCGGATCAGGCTGCTGATAATCGTCAGGCAGAGAACTACCAGTAACAACCGGATACTCTCGTGCCACACGATGACGGGGATTATAAATATCCTCGCGGTACATATTCTGCCGGTCATAGTCAACCACCGCCACTTCCCAATGGCTGTCGTCGAAACCAGACACATCCCAATCACCAAGGTCAACGCGCGCGTCGTAAGTTTCCCCATCAAACTCATTGCTCTTGCGAATAGGCCCACGGTTGGTGATACGCCAGCCTTCACCACTCACAATGGTATCTGTTGTACCATCTTGGTAAGTCACCTCCAACTGCAGTAACAGTTGTGGAAGGCCATAGTGTGCAGCATGATTGATGCCGCACCATTCCAAGTAATTGGTATCGTGACGCACAGTAGTGAAGCGACCAGCTTCAAGTATTACTCCAACAGTATTTGTATCGTTTTCGAAGAGAAGATCCGTCACATCGTATGCATTGAAATAAATGCGACGTGTATAATCGCTGAGGGTTGGTTTCAGCCACTCATCAGGAGCGACTTCACCTCCATTAATAGCAGCACTATAAACTCCCAAACCGCTGATATAGAGCCGAGCTTTGCTAATGTTCTCTTTCAAAGAAAATTCCTTGCGCAAATAGCGAGCAGCAATGGCGGTATGACCATCAAGCATGTCATCATCGAAATCACGACCAATCCAATGGGCGTGCCAGTCGTCAGGAGAAAGAAGGCTAATCTCGAAGTGATGGATGTCGCTCTCGAGATGTAGTATTTTTGTTGATTTGTTGAATGGTTGATTTGTTGAATTGATATTTTTCTGTTTTGTTGATTTGTCGTTTCGGGAGTACGTAACGGTAGTATAAAGTTTCCACCAGCAACAATCGCGGCTTTTAAGCGTTTTGCCCTCGTAAGGAATATAAAGCATCTGATTTGAAGCTACTATCTTGCTGTCCCATCAGTCGCCAATGCCCTTGCGGGCATTTTCCTCGCTGCTGGCCACAATAATGCGGTATTCCGTCTGTATCACATTGTTTTCTTCCGACTCGTACTGCCAGCTGAAACGAGGCTCTGCGGTGGCCAATGGCTGGCGGCCATCCTGCATCTCAACGGTGAGAGAGGTCAATTGAATTTTACCGCCGCATGCCGATAAAAAGGCTGCAAGAAAAAGGATAGGAATCAGATATTTCATGTTACCGAGTGTCGTTCATCAATATTGCGTTTTTTGCTTGTGCAAATGTATATAAAAATATTGGATTAAACACATTAAAATTTGTTACAACACACCAACCCCACAAATTTTTGCACTTACCGTCGGCTAGATCTTTTGCACACTTTTTCATCAAGGAAAAAGTGTAAAGAATTTTCCGTATCTTTGCAAGCTTAAAATTTTGACCATTGAAGAAGAAAGTCTGCTTACTGGGTTCTACGGGTTCTATGGGGGTTCAGTCATTAGAAGTGATTGACGAACTATCTGATTTGCTTGAAGTTGAAGTTCTTGCGTGCTACTCCAATGCAGACTTGCTTATCCGCCAGGCCAAGAAGTTCAAGCCCAACGCAGTGGTCATTATCAAGGAGGATTTGTACCAACAGGTGAAAGACGCCCTGTGGGACGATGACATCAAGGTGTTCGCCGGGGAGTCGTCGCTGTGCGACATTGTGGAGATGAGCAGCATCGACATCGTGCTGTCGTGCATTGTGGGCGTGGCCGGTCTGAAACCCGTTTACCGCGCCATCTGCTGCGGAAAACCCATCGCCCTGGCCAACAAGGAAACACTGGTAGTGGCAGGCGAGCTGATGACCCAGGCCGCTGTGGAACACCATGTGCCACTGTTGCCTGTCGATTCGGAACACTCAGCTATTTTCCAGTGTCTGGCAGGCGAATGGAACAATCCCGTTGAAAAGATTATCATTACCGCTTCCGGAGGTCCGTTCAGAGGTAAAAATGCGGATTTTCTGAAAAGCGTAACCAAAGAGCAGGCCCTGAAGCACCCCAACTGGAGCATGGGCAACAAAATCACCATCGACAGCGCCACCCTGATGAACAAGGGTTTGGAGGTAATCGAGGCCAAGTGGCTGTTTGACGCCACCCTCGACCAGATTGAAGTGGTAGTGCACCCTCAGTCCATCATCCACTCGATGGTGCAATTTGCCGACGGCTCGGTTAAAGCGCAGTTGGGATTGCCCAGCATGAAGCTGCCCATCCAGTACGCTCTCACCTACCCCCAGCGGGAAAGCAACAAAATGCCCCGGCTGAACTTCGCCGACTACCCTTCTTTGACTTTTGAGAAACCCGATACCCAAACCTTCCGATGTTTGGACATTGCCTATAGAGCCTCCCGTGAAGGCGGCAACCGACCTTGTGTAATGAATGCTGCCAACGAAGTGGCTGTGGCATTATTTTTGCAGGACAAAATCGGTTTCAACGATATTCCAGATATCATTGAAAGCCAGCTGGCAGAAATACCCTTTGCCCGCCCTAAAAGCATTGAGGAGTATTTGGAGATTGACCAAGAAGTGAGGAGAAGGTTACAGGGGTCAGTGATCAGGGGTCAGGGGTTAGAAAGAGATTGAAGGTGGAAGTGAATAGAATTTAAGGGTTAGTGATTAGATGCGGTGGAACCGCAACCCACGCATAGGTTACAGGGATCAGGGGTCAGGGGTCAGTGATCAGGGGTTAGGGGTTAGTGATTAGATGCGGTGGAACCGCAACCCACGCATAGGTTACAGGGATCAGGGATCAGGGGTCAGTGATCAGGGGTTAGGGGTTAGATGCGGTGGAACCGCAACCCACGCATAGGTTAGTAGGGTTAAAAGATTATTGGATGTTGGATTACAGAATGACAGAATGATTGATTGTGAATTATGAATTGTGAATTTTAATATAGTGTGAATTTTAATATAGAGATTATGGGAATTGGAATGCAGGTTTTAGGCCTGATCGCAAGTTTAAGCTTATTAGTGTTCGTGCATGAACTGGGACATTATTTCTTTGCACGTATTTTTCATACTCGGGTAGATAAATTCTATCTGTTTTTCAACCCCGGTTTTTCCATTATGAGAATGAAGAAATGCGGTGACCAGTACCGTTTCAGTTTCTTTTCCTCCGATTCACCGGAAGACTGGAAGAACTATCCCGAAAATACCGAATGGGGCATCGGCTGGCTGCCTTTGGGCGGCTATTGTTCTATCAACGGCATGGTTGATGAGACCACCAAGGCTGACCAACTTTCCGCGGAGCCCCAACCTTGGGAATTCCGTGCAAAACCCGCATGGCAGCGCCTTTTCATCATCATCGGCGGAGTATTGATGAACTTTATCACCGCCCTGATTATCTATGTTGGTGTGATGTACCATTACGGCAATGAATATGTGCCCGTAACCGAAGCCACCTATGGTTTGCAATTTACCGAAAGCGCGAAAAATATAGGTTTCCAGAATGGCGACAAGATTATTTCTGTGGATGGCAAAGTTCCTGAGACCATGGGAGAATTTGCCACCTCATTGCTAATTGACGATGTCAAAGAAGTGAAGGTAAACAGAGATGGGGAAATTGTCAGCATCAGCATTCCCGATAATTTCGGACAGCAAGTTCTGGCTGCTGGCGACAATGCCGGTTTCTGCCAGTTCAACTTCCCCTTCGTGGTGGATATTGTGATGGAAGATCATCCCGCTGAGGCTGCTGGCTTGCAGCATGGTGACTCCCTCGTGGCCATCAACGGCGAGGAATATTTCTCCTTCTACGATTACCAAAGCACATTGTCCCAAAACAAAAACAAGGACGTGGAACTGAGCTTCTACCGTGGCGACTCCCTCTATCAAGCCACCGTTCACCTGACCGAAGAGGGTGTTATCGGCGTTTATCCCGTCAATCCCGCAGTATATCTTACCACCAAAGTTATCAAATACGGATTCTTCGAATCCATACCTGTGGGCATCAAAAAAGGATTCGAAACCTTGGCCACTTACGTTAAACAGTTCAAATTAGTGTTCACAAAAGAAGGGGCCCAGCAATTGGGTGGTTTCGGCACCATCGGCAGCATCTTCCCGAAAGTATGGGATTGGGAGCGTTTCTGGAATATGACCGCCTTCTTGGGCATCATCTTAGCCTTCATGAACATCATCCCCATCCCGGCGTTGGACGGTGGTTACCTGCTGTTCATCATCGTGGAGATGATTACCCGCCGCAAACCCAGCGACAAGTTCATCGGCATAGCCAACACCATTGGTTTTACCCTGCTGATTATCCTGCTGATTTACGCCAACGGCATGGATATCATCCGGGCGTTCTT
>CACXXY010000158.1 GCA_902771655.1 uncultured Bacteroidota bacterium
TACGAGTTGATAAACACTGATCTTCAGACTGTACGCTCAACAGACTATTGGTTGTATAATGCAGGAAACAACGCATCTGGTTTCGACATGAAACCGGCAGGTTTGTACAACTATAATACAGGACGCTACGAGAATCTATTGGGTAACTCCTACTTGTGGTCTGCGACAACCATCAGCACAAGCAAAGCCCGTTGTTATGCCGCCGACTGTAACTGCTATCTGATTTATGAACTTACAGTTGACAAGACAAGTGCTTTCAGCGTTCGCTGTGTCAAGAATTACTAAACAATAAGCAGCAAAAGGTGACCTCCAACGGGGTCACCTTTTTTTCTAAAGTATCAACAAAAAAAGACATCCTTTCGGATGCCTTTTTTGTAATCTTTTTGGTGATTCCGCCGCGACTCGAACGCGGAACCTGCTGCTTAGAAGGCAGCTGCTCTATCCAGTTGAGCTACGGAACCTCCTGGTCGGGATAGCCTGATTCGAACAGGCGACCTCCTGCTCCCAAAGCAGGCGCGATAACCGGACTACGCTATATCCCGTTTTTTGAGGGTGCAAAAATACAACTTTTTTTGATACAAAGAGCTAATGTATGGATTTTTTTTTTGCATGGCTATAAACATGTGGCTTCCACAATATTACAGCCCTGCATTTTTAACTTTTAACCATCAACTATTAACTATTAACTTTAAACTGATTCTCTATCCTCGGTACCAGCCGGTCAATATTCCCCGCACCCATCGTCAACAAGACATCAGGTTTATGCTGCTCAATGAACGGAAGAACCTCATCTGTCGTCAACAAATACTTTTGGTCATTCTGAATCATGTCCAACAGATACTGTGAGGTGATGCCTGGAATAGGAAGCTCTCGTGCCGGATAAATATCCAACAAAATCACCGTATCCAACATGGATAATACTTCGGCAAATTGCGGAGCAAAATCTCTTGTGCGACTGTACAAATGCGGCTGGAAAATGCCACAAACATGCTTCCCCACATAGATTTTCTTTACTGCCGTTATAAAGGCTCTGAGCTCCTCAGGATGATGGGCATAATCGTCGATATAAACAAAATCAGGACGTTCTATACGGTAGTCAAAGCGGCGTTTTACACCATTGAATACGGACAAGCTGGCCACCCACTTCTCTAAATCAAGCACATCTCTTCCGCTTTTTGCATGAACATCAACTGAATTGGAAACACAATCCACAAAATCGCCCTTAGATTTCCTGCTTTTCACAAACTCATTCACAGCGGCAAAAGCGGCTACTGCATTCAGCACATTGTAATTACCCGAAACAGACAAGTGTACCGGCATCTGTTTACCTTCATAATGCAAAATAAAATCAGCGGAATTTGGATACAACTGAATCTCAGTAGCGTAATAATCACAGTCTGAAGACAATCCATATACCACTTTGTGGGTATGCCGAAGCTGGTCGGCAATTTTTTCATTTACCACCACTGCACCTCGCACCTGCGTTGCGTATAGCTGAAATGACTCCACAAGCTTCTCTTTCGCCCCGTAAATATCCAGATGGTCGGCATCCATGGAAGTAATCACTCCCACTTCCGGATGCAAGGTCAGGAAAGAGCGATCGAACTCATCGGCCTCCACCACCATCATCTCCGCATGGTCATCAATCACCACATTGGCATTGAAATTCTTGGCAATACCTCCAATAAATGCCAACAAAGGATGATCATCATGCAAAATGGTCGTAATCATAGATGTCGTGGTAGTCTTGCCATGGGTACCCGCTACCCCGATAGTGGGCAAATGCGAGCTGATCATGCCCAGCACCGCCGAACGCTTGTATATCGGTATATTGTTCTTTTCAAAATACACATATTCCTGATGCGTTTTGGGCACAGCAGGCGTATATACCACGAAATCCACTTGCTCTGGTATGAATTCCACATTCTCCTCATAATGAATTGTCGCACCCAACTCTTCCAAATGAGCTGTAATGTCACTTGGTGTCAAATCATAACCATAAATATGATTCCCTGCCTGCAAAAAATAACGGGCCAAGGCGCTCATCCCTATTCCACCAATGCCCAAGAAATATATCGTTTTATCTATAATCTTCTCATCCATAAAAAACTACTTTGCCAAAATCACAAACACAGTTCTTCGGTTTTTTGCCCTACCCGCCTCAGTTTTATTGTCAGCGATAGGTCGGGATTCTCCATAACCTTTGTAGCTGATTCTGCTTGCGTCAACCCCTTGGCTGATGACATAGTCATAGACCGACTTGGCTCGCTGCTGCGACAATTTCAAATTGGAATTGTCGTCTCCGATATTGTCCGTATGACCCTGAATTTCAACCTTTACCTTGGGATTCTCACTTAAAAATTCAACAAACAAGCGAATAATCTGCTCCGATTCTTCAGTCAGTGAAAAATCGTTGGTTTTGAAATTGATATCATGCAAATCGCAGGTTTTGCCCACCTCCACCTTTTTCACTTCAGCATCATTGGTGATCACATCCTTCTTTTGCTGTTCAACCGTAATCAGTTTTGTATCAAACGAATGCCCTTCCTTCTTCACGTTCACAATCAAATTCTGCGGTTTTTCCTTGTTCACTTCAGCAGCCACCGCATACTGACCTGTATTGGCATTCACCTTGGCACGGCTCACCACTTGGGCTTTCTCATTACGAACCTCCACCACGGCATTGCTGATATCACCGTCATCAGCTTCCACTTTCCCTTTAATAATCACCATCGAATGAGGACGTGCCGCCTCGTATAATTCAAACTGGAAAATATCCCAAGAAACACTGCTTTGGCGGGTTCCGACACCACCGCCAATCAATATACCTTCCTCATTATATTGGTCGGAAGAAAAATAACCCGTTTTGCCATCCAAGCTGACAAAGAAATCCACCTCATCGCGCTCTGTATTGATAGGATGACCGATGTTGACGGGAGTTGTCCAACGGCCTGCAGCATCCATTTTGGAATAAAAAACATCCATACCACCCATTCCGTCATGACCTGCTGAAGAAAAATACAAGGTTTTGCTGTCAGTATGCAAAAATGGGGACCTTTCATTGCCTGCAGTGTTGATAGTTTTACCCAAATTCACAGGTTTTTGCCACTCCCCTTCGGCATTTTTACGCGAATACCAAATATCCGACCCTCCAAAACCACCTGGACGGTCACTGGCAAAGAAAAGCACTTCTCCGTCTGAACTCAACGACGGCTGCGACTCCCATGAGTCGTCTCGATTGATACCACCGCCCAGCTTTTCCGGTGTAGTCCACTCTCCATCAATATAATAGGAACAATACAAATCATAATTTGGATACGAGCCACCACCCACCGAAGCAGTCGTCATCCTTGAGAAAATCAGCATATCATTATTCAGATTAATGGTAGGACTGCCCTCGTGATTGGAGCGATTGAACGGGGAAGGGAGAGGTTCGCCTTTACCGAAAGTGCCATCAGCACGTTTTTTACTGCTGCTGAAAAACTCCTTATTTACGGTTTTGCTGCCACCAAACGGAGATGCTTCTGTAACATCCATGCGACGGGTGAAATAAAAATACTCGCCATCGGGAGAGACCGTAGCCAAATATTCATCCGCCTTAGTGGAAATCCCCTTGACCGGTTTCGGTTCAAAAGGCACCGGATGACTTAAGATATGATCATAAAAGGCAGCTTTTTTGATAATAAGCTGGGCTTCATCAATCTGTTCAAGTTTTGACACCAAATCCGGATTGTCAACCAGCACTTTGGCGAATTTCTTGGCTTCCTCAAACTGCTCTGTGAAATAGGCCAAACGCGCCGCATATAAGTTGTGATGGATTTTATAATACGGACAAACCGCATAAATAGCGTTAAATGCCTGCAAAGCCTGTGCCGCATTCTGTTTCTTAATTTTGGTGTCCAGAGCAAATTTGTCCAGTTCTATCGGCAAATAATATGCCAAAGCATAATAATACTGTGCTTCAAGATACGTGGGATCCTGCGCCAATAGCTCTTCGTAAACCTCCAAAGCATCCTCTTTTTTTGCGGCTTTTTGAAGATCTCTGGCTTTCTTGAAAAGTTTTTCAGAGGTCTTCGAAGGGTGCTGCACACATGGGTCGTCATCGTTTTGGGCAAGAACTGGCACAATAGGAAGCACCAGTAAAAGCACCATCAGTCCTATCAGCTGCGGCAAACGATGAAGCGACTGACATTGCTGCCGAAACAACCTGTCCAGTGCCAAAAGCGTCCATTTGCCGATAGTATTTGTTGACATTTTATACAAAGATTTCTATAAAGGCAAAAATACATAAAATTTTCGAATTTCGAATACGTTAGTTTTATTTATGAAATCCCGAATATAAATACTATGCGACCACTACTTCCGGATTATAAAGCACAGCACAGCGATTGATGATATCGTTGGCATACTCGAAGCCCATTTCACAAACTTTTTTGTCTTTCATGCCATCATAACCCATAGACAAATGCATTATATTGTATCCATTCACAATGAAAGAAAGTAATTTGTGATCTCGTTTCGCTGCAGCCTCTTTACATTTATCTATTGACGGACGACCTTTGCCTTGCCGCACATGCAAAACCGCGTCAAGAGCAATCAAACAGCCTTTCCAAAGGATATCTCCAGCTGTTTTGACATACTTGCTGTCCAAATATGATTTTGTTTCGGGATCATATACAGCTTTCTCTATACTCTCCTCCGCATTAGTCACATACCTGCGGGCTTCCTCAATAGGATTTTTCAACTTCTTACTTTTCATCATTCATTTTGTTTTTGATCACGATGGCAAAGATACAATAAGCATTTCGTTTTTTCAACAATATTGAAGAATTTTTTATTGCTAAAAATCAGC
>CACXXY010000159.1 GCA_902771655.1 uncultured Bacteroidota bacterium
ATTTCCAATAGTTGCGGCATTTTTTGTAGTCTGATTCATCATTCACTGCGCCCACGATGTCAACCGCAGAGAACCACCACTTATTCTGCCCGTCATCCCAGACGGCACGAACCTCATGGTCATTATAGAATCTGATAGACTTCTTGCTCATTTCAGTTCCTCCCATGCTTTTTGTATCCCATCCATCAGCACATTGGCCTCTTGGTTCAATTTTGCCAACTCTGCATGTATCTCATCCATTCGTTCATGAAAGTTCACTCCATCGTCTTCCTGCTCGGCTACGCCCACATATGCACCTGGAGTCAACGAATAGTTCTTCTCTTCAATCTCTTGAATGGTGGCTATCTTGCAAAGGCCCAGAACATCTCGATACATGCCATCTTCTCCAAACTTCGAGACGAGCCAGTCATGCTCATTAATAATGGTCAGCATGTCTGTAAGTACGTTGCAGAATGATTCTCCAGCAAGGCGCATAAACTTGACTTTACGTTTCTCTATCATTCTCTCAGCAGACTTTACACATGTTTTAGTTTGGTCAATCTGGTTTTCAATTCTCTGTTTTAGCTCTGCATAGTCATGACCTGCATTGTGAATCCATCCCATTAATCCCCAGAAATGGCCACGTGTACCTTCATCAATAAGTGCACTGAAAGGCTGTCCTTGTTCTTCTAATGCCGAAACGGCTTCATCAATTGCTTCATTGTAGTCGGTCAAAAGCTGTCGATACTTTTCTGTCTCACCACGATACAGATGTACGATGGCTTGCAGATTGCGCAGCTGCCATTCCGTCCATTCGTTCAGAGTACGGTCCACCACCGTGTAGTAGTTACGGGCATCAATAAAAAGCACCTTATCGCGAATATCAGCGTTCTTGTTGCGGTCGAAAAACCACAGAGAACAAGGAAGTGAAAGGGTGTAGAAGAAGTTGTTGCCCACGCTCACCATCACATCCACATCGCCTGTACGCACGAGCTTCTCGCGGATGTCACGGTCCTTATTGGCACTGTCGGTGGCCGAACTGGCCATCACAAAACCGGCACGACCGTGGTCGTTCAGGTAGGCGTAGAAATAGCTTATCCAGAGATAATTGGCATTGCCAATCTCTTTGGTCTTGGCATTCACGCCCGGCAATCCAAAGGGCAAACGCCCCGCAGCGGAAGCCGATTCCGCCTTAACCTTATCCACATTGAAGGGAGGATTAGCCATCACGTAGTCGCACTTGCCCGCGAGGTTATGGTAGTCGTGATAGAAAGAGTTGGCCTCGTCGCCCGAGATAATCTTGCCATTCAAGCCGTGAACCGCCATATTCATCAGACAGAGCTGGGCGTTGTATTCCACCTTCTCCTGTCCGTAGAAAGTCATCTGGGTGTTGGCGTTCATGCCGGCCGCATTCACAAAGTCGCCCGTCTGCACAAACATACCGCCGCTACCACAGGCAGGGTCAAGCATCACACCTTGTTTGGGTTCCAGTACGTTCACCAACATCTTTACCAGCGACTTCGGGGTAAAGAACACGCCATCGTCGCTGGCAACCGCTTTGGCAAACTTAGAGAGGAAGTATTCGTATATGCGTCCGATCACATCCCCACCCACTTCATCAATGATCTTGTTGTTGAAGATGCGGAGCAGCTCCCGCAACAGGTCGTCGGCAAAGCTGGTATAGGTCTTGGGAAGCACACCTGTGAGCTGTTCGCTCTGGTCCTCCACTAATTGCATTGCATTGTTCACGGCCTCGCCCAACGAGTTGATGGGGTGACCATCCTTCTTTTTCAAGCCTGCAGAAGCGACATTATCTGGCAAATTCACCAAGTAATCAAATTGGGCTTCTTTGGGCAGGTAGAGCGCACTCTTGGCGGCAAAGTCGCTGGGTTCCACAGGCATCACACGTCCGCCACGTACAGGACGGTTTTGCAGGATTTCTGCCTCCACCATCTTATAGCGGCTGTATGCATAGCGCAGGAATAGCAACGCCAGCACTGGCATACAATATTGGTTGCTGGTCAGTTTGCTACCTTGTCTTAGCAGGTCAGCCGATTCCCATAATTCTGATTCGAGTTTTCGTATGTTAATCATATTAGTTAGATTCTCATTAATTTATTCTTTCAATTCTCCAAACCGATACTTTTTCACAAGAAAATTATATATACAGGAGTGCATATTATTAAGAAAACAAGTTACTGCGTATAGAGTCCTAAAAAGCTTAAGGGAGTCTAACATCACCTTACTCTCTACCACATCCTCGCATCTAGATATATAGAGATTTTCAATATCAAGATGAGTTTCCACATTACGTTCATCTCTCCACCACGATGAAGATTTGGAATGATCTTCAAGCAAAGATGATAATTGTTTATATTGATTTTGAATGTTCTCTGGAAAATATTTCAAAATTGGGGCAAGTCTGTTCCACTCTGATTTCTGATGTAATTTTTCCTCAAAGCCATATAGTTTTTTGAATCCTTCATTGAGAATAATTTTCATTTTCCCCCTCATAAATCGACGATCATAGTCTTTGTCAGCCATAATAAAGTATTTGCTGATAATCACACTGTCAAGCGTAGTTAGTATGGCGAATTGCAAAACAGAAATTACTACCCTATATATTTCGTGGAATTCATCGTGTAAATCTTTTATTTGCTCAAAAGTTTCTTTTAACAGAGGTAACCCATCCGAATAAGTGGAGATTGTTTCATTTACCATCTGTAAAAACTCTTTCTTTTCATCCTCATTGAGTTCTTTTCCGTTATATTGCACCTCTCGAAACCACCAATCATATCGGTGATTCATTATCGGGGAATACTGGAAAATGTCAAATTCATTCATCATTACAGGCATGCAATTAATGTAAAAAAAGAAACTACAAATATACGCTTTTTATCTGAAAAAACACAAAACAAAAACAAAAATATTTTAAAAACAGATGATAAAGCATTTATAGACAAAGCATTTTGAAATATTACTACGGGTGAGGCGTTCAGCTATAGCCACACCCTTCCGCAGCGGGACAATTCCGTTCTGCGGGGCAAACGACACCCGCGCTGCGGACGTAATGTATGACAATGCCTGGTTCTATTGATATGGAATCCCTGACGGGATTCTGTGGTGATGTGCACCCTTATTCCCCAGGGCGATGCCCTGGGCTACCGAGCCCTGCAGGCCTATGGCCTGCAGACATTGGCGATATACAAACTTATGCAACATTAGCCCATTGACGAATAAGTTCTGGAAATGCCGATACACAGAGCGGACGCGATGAATCGCGTCCCTACAGTTCAACGTATGCATTCGTCCGACAATTCTCAGTAACTAAGCCCTGTTGCCGCGTGCGGAGGCCTTGCCGACGGTTGGGGGGAGCGGGCTTGTGCGGCTGCACTTACCGTCGGCTTGATCTTTTGGTTACTTTTCGATCAAGCGAAAAGTAACAGAAAAGAAATTTACTTAATTAACTTCCGAAATCCCAGTTCCTCTCTTCCCTATTTCAACTTGGACTCCAAGAAATCCACCACCTATTTTTTTGCAACTTCTCGCTCAATTTTGTCCACATTTTGGTCAGAAAGTGCAATTTGTCAAAATATTGATTTTTAATAAATTAACACATTATTACCCTTGATTTTAAGATTCAAATATCGTAACTTTGTGGGCAAAAAAAACTTATGGCAAAGGATAAAGACAAGAAAGAACAACATGATATCAAGTCGGTCGCAAACCGTAACCAGTCTATTCAACCTGTCACTAATTTTGACAAGCTAGAACAAAACAACAACATAATTGGTCAAAGTGATATAGAAGGCCTTATACTTACTTATAGGGGGCATCAGGTATTGATTGACAGAGATTTGGCAGAACTTTTTGGAGTAAAAACAAAACGTTTAAACGAACAGGTGAAACGTAATATAGAAAGATTTCCTTCTGATTTTTGCTTTCAATTAAACGATCTGGAATTCGAGAATTGGAGGTCGCAATTTGCGACTTCCAATTCCGATAAAATGGGAGTACGACGAGCTCCCTATGCTTTTACGGAACAAGGAGTAGCTATGCTAGCTTCAATTCTGAAAAGCGAAACAGCCATAATGGCAAGTATAAAAATCATGAGGGCTTTCGTTGCAATGCGTCGATTCATCTTTCAAAATGCTAACATTTTCAGGAGGATAGACCACCTGGAAAGACACCAAATTGAGACCGATGTAAAGATCGATGCTATTCTTGACAAAATGGATCAAAAATCTTCCAAGCAACTTCCCGAACAAATCTTCTCCACGGGCTGCGTATGGGACGCCTGGACCTTTGTTTCAGATTTGGTTCGCAGTGCCAAAAGCCGAATCATCCTAATTGACAATTTCGTTGATGACCGTGTGCTCTCCATGCTTACCAAGCGTTCCGATGGCGTTACAGCTACCATCCATACCCGCTACAACGAACAATTCCTCACCGACCTCAGAAAACACAACGAGCAATACCCTTCGATTGAGTTCATCCAGCTCCCTCATCGCAATCACGACCGCTTCCTCATCATCGACAACATGGTTCTTTTCCTCGGTGCCAGCGTAAAGGACATGGGCACAGGCCTCTGTGCCGTTACTGAGATGGAAATTACTCCTGAAACCATACTGGGGTTGTTGAAATAATTAGAAAAAATCGTATCTTTGCCATTTAAAACATATTTAGACTTATTATATATAAATAACTGACAATCACACTTATATGGCAGAAGAAAAAAATACAGAAAAACGAAATAATCCCAAATTCCATCATAAAAACAACAGAAGACCGTGGGATAAATCCAGGGACCAGGGATCAGGAATCAGGGGTCAGGAATCAGGGATCTGTGATCAGATGATAGGGAATAGT
>CACXXY010000160.1 GCA_902771655.1 uncultured Bacteroidota bacterium
CCTCATCTGTCAGAAATCCCTGACACCGTTGTACCGATTATTGTGCTAAAGCTGCTGGATATAGCGAGTTACATCACTAATTTGAAGCCTACACCGTGCACATTGATGATTTGCACCTGTGGCTCTGACACAAAGTATTTACGGAGTTTGGTAATATAAACATCCATGCTTCGTGCGTTGTAATAGCTGTCGTCACCCCAGATTTTCTTTAGGGCGAAGCCTCTTTCTAACACCTCGTTCTTTTTGTTGATCAGCATCATGAGCAACTCGGTCTCACGGGTGGTGAGTTTCTTTTCTTCGCCATTGATATTCAGGGTTTGTCGCATCTTGTCGAAGGTGATGCTTCCCAAATTGATAATGGTGGGTTCTTCTTTATCTTCAGCTTCCACAGTGCGTCGTAAAAGTGCCTGGATACGGGCCAGCAACACTTCCATGGTGAAAGGTTTGGTCACATAGTCGTCGCCGATGGACAAACCTTCAATAATATCTTCCTGCTGATTTTTGGCGGTCAAAAATATGATGGGGATTTTCTTGTCCAGTTTTCTGATTTCTTTGGCCAGGGTGAAGCCGTCTTTGAGAGGCATCATCACGTCCACGACGCAGATGTTATAGTCGTCGGAGCAAAACATGTCGTATGCCATTTCACCATTGCTGGCGTGTCCTACAACATAACCTTTGACCTCAAGATAAGTTGACAGAACTTTTCCAAGGTTGACATCGTCTTCGGCTAATAAAATTCTGATAGGTTTATCCATATTTTTTTACATTTTAATTGGCAAAGATACAATAAAAGTGCTTCCTTTTCCCAACTCACTCTTCACATTTATATTTCCATGGTGCAAAGATACAATTTTTTTAACATATCCCAAACCTAAACCGAAACCTTTTGTGTCGTGGCGGTTTCCGTGGGGTACCCGGTAAAACTCATTGAATATTTTTCTGATGTCCTTTTTGGCAATGCCTATGCCATTGTCTTCCACCTCAATGATGAGGTTTTTGCCCTCGTTGCGGGTGCGGATTTCAATAAATGGTTTGTTTGGGGAATATTTGATGGCGTTTTCCAGCAAATTGACGATAATATTCTCAATATGGATAGGATCGGCAAAGATAAAATGTTCCTCGGCATCCAGTTTGGTGGATATCCTGCCACCCTTGCTGATGACTTGTAGTGAAAGATTGTTCAGGATTTTCTCAATAAGTGCGCGTACGTTTACCAGTTCTATGTTCATGCGAAGCTGGCCTTTGTTCAATTGGGCTGTCAGCAGTATATTTTCCACCATTTTTTGCAAGCGTGTATTCTCATCCTTGATAATGGAAACATATGCTATTTTGGCGTCCATGTCATTCATGCTCTTGTCTTCGATAGCTTCGCAGGCCAGCGAAATGGTGGAGATAGGGGTCTTGAATTCGTGCGTCATGTTGTTGATGAAATCATTTTTGACATCCGCGGCTTTCTTTTGCCGGTACAGGGCAGTCATGGTGGCGCCGCAAATAAGCACAATCAAGATGATAAAGCAAACAATCAGAATGACAATGGTACTCATTCTTTGAAAGAAAATGTTTCTTTCAGAAGGGAAAAAGAGAATCAGATAATGCGGCGCGATGAATTTTTCGTTGGTCTTCAACCTGAAAAGATACTCGCTTTTAAGAATCCGTTCCCTCCCGACAAACGTTGGCTCCACAACGAAATGTGAAGTATAAGCGTTGTATAGGGCAAAATCGAACGAGCTGTTGATATTTTCTTCAGCCAATGCTTCTTTGATAATCCGGTGTAGGAAATCATGATTCAGCAACAGCCTGTCGCTACTGTCCATTTCTGCCAATTGCAGGTGCTTGTTGACCATATTGCCCTGGGAATTTCCTGGCAATGAGGCACTCCAGATGTCGTCAAATTGCTGAATGGAAGCAAGGTGAGCAGTGTCGAAAAAGACAGTGTCAATAACGGCATAAATGGTGTTGTCTTTGTCGAAATCAAAGGTTGTCTTGATGATACCGACAGGTTTTTGTGAGGCTGAGTCAAGCAAGAATTTGTTGGTAAATTTCTTATAGACTGTTGAAACAGGAATGGAATCGGGATTCACTTGACGGATGGCCGACAAGGCAATGGTGTCGTTTTTCAGAGTGGCATCTATTTTGTCCACTACGGTTTCGCCTGCAATCAGCACTTCGTTGACAAAAATACTGCGCTGCACTTTCTCCGCTTCTTTGTATAGCTGAAAGATGGTCGCCACCAGTAAGATGGCGATGCCCGCAATCAGAATCAGCAAAGGTATGAGCAGACGTTTTCTCATTTTTCTTTTTTTGAAAATGCAAAATTACGAAAATAAATTAGTTAATGAGCAAATTGTTATTCGTTTATACGTCAAGGCGTGAAGACATGCATTTCGTGCATTCGTCAAGGCGGGATTCGCCCTCACACCTTCAGGCCGACACGTTTATACGTCAAGACGTTAAGTCATTCGCCGCGCTCATTTGTTAAGACGATGAGAATTTCCGTCTCCCCGTCTTCACGTCTCCCCGTCTTCACGTCTCAACAACAGCATGTGAACAAATTCTCTCTTTAGCCTGTGAAAACCGCATAATAAATTTGTAATTTTGCGTTATGTGAATAGAGAAGAATTATTGTGAAAAGAGAAACTGTAACCGCATATTTGGATTATCTCCGCTACGAAAAACGTATGTCTCCCAACACGTTGATTGCTTATCAGACGGATTTGGAGCAGTTCGCGCAATATGCGGAACAACGTTTCCAGTTGGGAGACATTGTCAAGGTTGATGCGGACGTGGTGCGCACATGGATTCTTACTTTGATGGAAGAGGGGGTGACGACAAGGAGTATCAATCGGAAAATCAGTTGTCTGAAATCTTTTTATAACTATCAGCAGAAGATGGGTCTGGTGGAGGACAATATCATGCGACAGGTGGTCTCCCCAAAAATGTCGAAGCGATTGCCTCATTTTGTGGAGGAAAAAGACATGGAACGCCTTTTTACCGCCGACATGTTTGAGGCGGATTTTGAGGGGATACGTGACAGGGCCATCATGGAACTGTTTTATTCCACGGGTATGCGTTTGTCGGAGCTGCTGAACATCAAATTGATGGATATTGACTTTTATGAGAGAACGGTTAAGGTGTTGGGAAAACGCAACAAAGAACGTGTTATTCCGATGAATCATCTTGCTGTAGAAGCACTTGAGAAATATTTTTCGGCATATCAGGAAAAGTTTGGCGAAATGAACAAAAATAGTTGTATCTTTGTTACGTCAAAAAACAGAAAATTGTATCCGAAGGCTATATATAATATTGTAAGGAAATATTTGGACTGCGTCACGACGATTGACAAACGCAGTCCGCATGTGTTGCGCCATACTTTTGCCACCCATTTGCTGAACCATGGAGCCGACATTAATGCCATCAAAGAGATATTGGGGCACAGTAGTCTGGCAGCCACCCAGGTATATACCCATAACACAATAGAAAAATTGAAGACCATTTATAAACAAGCCCATCCAAGGGCATAAAAAAGGAGGTTTAATATGAATGTAACTATTTCTGCAATCAAGTTCAAAGCTGACCAAAAGCTGGAAACTTTCATTACTGACAAACTGGAAAAACTTTCGAAGCTGCATGACGGCATTATAGGTTCCGAGGTAACCTTGAAATTGGATAATACCGACAAACCCGAAAATAAAGAGGTTGACATTCGTGTAAAGATAAGAGGAAACGATGCCATGGCATCCAAAGTTGCCAAAACTTTTGAAGAAGCCACCGACCAGGCCATTGAGGCTATCAAAAAACAATTGGTGAAGAGTAAAGAGAAAGAACGCAACAAATAATATACAATAGGTATTGAATTGGAAAAAAACTCCTGATCTCAGGAGTTTTTTTTTTTTGCCCTTCAGTCAGTCATTCCATCATCAAATAACTCCCCTCGAGCACAAAGTGCGAGACTCCCCTTATGCACAGCATAACTCCCCTCGAAGGCGTAGTCCGAGACTCCCCCTTGATTTAGCCTATATTTCTGTAATCAAAAAATACCCTTTTTTTGCGTGTTTGAAACACGCTTTTGTGCGAAATTTCCAGAAAAGTTTCCAAAACCGCTTCCAAAATTGTCGCAAAATGCTCCAAAAAATGCCATTTTTGAGGTGTTTTTTTAGGAAAAATCACATTAAAATAAATTTTTTCTCACTGATAATCAGCGAGATAGCAAAAAAATGCAAAAAAAGTTGCGTAAGGTATTGCCAAATCAAAAAAAGGTGGTACTTTTGCAATCCCAAAACGAACGGAACGGGGCGCGAGGAAAAGGGAGAGGTTTTGGGAAGTTCTTTGAAAGAATGGAATGATGTAGCAAATGGCTCAAAATAGACTTTGAGAGATTCGCAAGCGATAAAGTCGGGACAGACAAAAAAGAAAAAGAGATTAATTAGGATGGAGAGTTTGATCCTGGCTCAGGATGAACGCTGGCGGCAGGCTTAATACATGCAAGTCGAACGGTAACGACCGGTAGCAATACTGGGGCGACGAGTGGCGCACGGGTGCGTAACGCGTATGCAACCTACCCTCAACCGGGGCATAACGCCGAGAAATTGGCGCTAATATCCCATGTGTATATGGAGTGGCATCTCTTCATATATAAAGATCCGTTGGTTAAGGATGGGCATGCGTAACATTAGCTAGTTGGCGGGGTAACGGCCCACCAAGGCGACGATGTTTAGGGGTTCTGAGAGGATTCACCCCCACACTGGAACTGAGACACGGTCCAGACTCCTACGGGAGGCAGCAGTAGGGAATATTGGGCAATGGAGGCAACTCTGACCCAGCCATGCCGCGTTTTGCCGCAGAGTAACCGCGGGGACGAGTCCCTGCCTGAGAGTATGCGGCGAATAAGTATCGGCTAACTCCGTGCCAGCAGCCGCGGTAATACGGAGGATACGAGCGTTATCCGGATTTATTGGGTTTAAAGGGTGCGCAGGCGGACCGTTAAGTCAGGGGTGAAAAGTTGGGGCTCAACTCCAATCGTGCCTTTGATACTGGCGGACTAGAGTGCAGGGGACGTGACTGGAATGTGATGTGTAGCGGTGAAATGCTTAGATATGTCACAGAACGCCGATCGTGAAGACAGGTCACGAATCTGCAACTGACGCTCATGCACGAAAGCGTGGGGATCAAACAGGATTAGATACCCTGGTAGTCCACGCTGTAAACGATGATCACTCGTTGTTGGCCGGTGACGGTCAGTGGCTAAGCGAAAGCGATAAGTGATCCACCTGGGGAGTACGATCGCAAGGTTGAAACTCAAAGGAATTGACGGGGGCCCGCACAAGCGGAGGAGCATGTGGTTTTAAGACGAAGATACAGGAAACTGTATCGCCTTCGGGCGTTTTGCGAGGTGCTGCATGGTTGTCGTCAGCTCGTGCCGTGAGGTGTTAGGTTAAGTCCTGCAACGAGCGCAACCCTTACCTTCAGTTGCCAGCACGTAATGGTGGGGACTCTGGAGGAACTGCCTACGCAAGTAGAGAGGAAGGTGGGGATGACGTCAAATCAGCACGGCCCTTATGTTCGGGGCTACACACGTGCTACAATGGCGTGTACAGAGGGCAGCTACCCCGCGAGGGGATGCCAATCCTCAAAGCACGTCTCAGTTCGGATTGGAGTCTGTAACTCGACTCTATGAAGTTGGATTCGCTAGTAATCGCGCATCAGCCATGGCGCGGTGAATACGTTCCCGGGCCTTGTACACACCGCCCGTCAAGCCATGGAAGCTGGTGGTACCTAAAGTCCGTACCCGCAAGGAGCGGCCTAGGGTAAAACTGGTAACTGGGGCTAAGTCGTAACAAGGTAGCCGTACCGGAAGGTGTGGCTGGAATACCTCCTTTCTGGAGCGACTTTATCAAAAACTTGCAATTTCCGAATCAAAGTCGCCATTTGCTACTATCAATCATTCCTTTTATATAAGGGTTGATTTTAGTGAAAACTAATTTCAATCACTCGATACAACTTCGGTTGTACAACGTTCTTTGACATGTTGGAAAAGAAATAAGCTTAACAAAGTTTAGCCGCGACCATCCGCAAGGATGAGTTGCGAGCGAGACGACAAAAAAATGATCGAGTAAAAAAACGAGTAAGTTACTAAGAGCGTACGGGGGATACCTTGGCTCTCAGAGGCGACGAAGGACGTGATAAGCTGCGATAAGCCGCGGGGAGGTGCAAATAACCGTTTGATCCGCGGATTTCCGAATGGGGCAACCCAGCCACCAGGAACGGTGGTTATCCTAGAAGGAGGCAAACCCGATGAACTGAAACATCTAAGTAGTCGGAGGAAGAGAAAATAACAATGATTTCCCAAGTAGTGGTGAGCGAACGGGAAAGAGCCCAAACCGGGGATGTTACGGCATGCCCGGGGTTGTAGGACCCCGACACCGTGGAAGCTTGAGAACTGGAAGGACCTGGGAAGGTCCGCCGCAGAGGGTGAAAGTCCCGTACAGGCAATCAAGTGACACGCAGGGGTATCCTGAGTAGGGCGGGACCGGAGGAATCCTGTCTGAATCTGGCGGCACCATCCGCCAAGGCTAAATACTACTGAGAGACCGATAGCGGACAAGTACTGTGAAGGAAAGGTGAAAAGCACTTCGAGCAGAAGAGTGAAATAGAACTTGAAACCGTGCGCTTACAAGCGGTCGGAGCCCTTTAGTGGGGTGACGGCGTGCCTTTTGCATAATGAGCCTACGAGTTGCCGAACTTGGCGAGGTTAACCGTTTTAGGCGGGAAGCCGAAGCGAAAGCGAGTCTGAACAGGGCGAGCAGTCAGGTTAGGCAGACGCGAAACTTAGTGATCTACAGATGACCAGGCTGAAGTTGCGTTAAACCGCAATGGAGGGCCGAACCAGTAAGCGTTGAAAAGCTTTTGGATGAGTTGTGTGTAGGAGTGAAAGGCCAATCAAACTGAGAGATAGCTCGTACTCTCCGAAATGCCTTTAGGGGCAGCCTCGTCATGGTATTCCAGAGGTAAAGCTACTGATTGGATGCGGGGGTTTCACCGCCTACCAAATCCTGACAAACTCTGAATGCTGGAATATTAAATGGCGGGAGTGAGGCTATGGGTGCTAACGTCCGTGGCCGAGAGGGGAATAACCCAGACCATCGGTTAAGGTCCCAAAATGCGTGTTAAGTTGGTAAAACGAGGTCGTGTTGCACAGACAGCTAGGATGTTGGCTTGGAAGCAGCCATTCATTTAAAGAGTGCGTAACAGCTCACTAGTCGAGTGACGCGGCGTGGATAATAATCGGGCATCAAACACGCTACCGAAACTGTGGAATAGCGATATTGGTAGGAGAGCATTCCGACCTGCGACGAAGGTGTGTCGTGAGACATGCTGGAGCGTTCGGAAGAGCAAATGTAGGCATAAGTAACGATAATGCGGGTGAGAAACCCGCACACCGAAAGACCAAGGTTTCCCGGTCAACGTTAATCGGATCGGGGTTAGTCGGGACCTAAGTGGAAGTCTGTATAATGGGCGCACACGATGGACAGCCGGTTAATATTCCGGCACCCGACATGTTGGCGAAGTGTGGAAGCAGGAGTGAAACGCGCGCGTGCTGACGGAATAGCACGTTTAAGGGTGTAGATAGACGCCGGGGAGGCAAATCCCCCCGGGGTGTCGAACCTGAAAGTACCTCAATCCTTCGGGGGAGGGGATAGCCGCGGTAACCAGACTGCCGAGAAAAAGCGCTAAGCATACGACATGTCGGCCCGTACTGTAAACCGACACAGGTGGTCGAGAAGAGAATTCTAAGGTGCTCGAGTGATTCATGGCTAAGGAACTAGGCAAAATTGTCCTGTAACTT
>CACXXY010000161.1 GCA_902771655.1 uncultured Bacteroidota bacterium
GATTGCGGAGCGTATCAATAAGGAAATCCATCGTGGCGCCACTTTTATCAAGGCCACAGGTTCATACACCATGGAGGAAAGCGAGATTCTGCTCATTATCGCTCACCGTACCGACAAAGTGTTTATTACGCGTATTATCAAGGAAATTGATGATACATCATTTATCAGTATATCAAAAACATACGGTGTGTTTGGAAAGAATTTTGACCGATTGAAAATTTGAAAAATTTCGTACTTATAGGATATAGAGGCTAGCGCCAGACTTTGTTGCTGCGTGCGTTGGCCATGCCGCCGGGCGGGGGGAACGAGCTTGTGCGGCTGCACTTCCGGCGGCTAGATCTTTTGGTTACTTTTCCATCATGGGAAAAGTAACGGAAAAATAAATTAATTAGAAAAAACATTCAGAAGCCATGGTAATTGGCACATTAGCACATTGAAAAATTTTGTATCTTTGCAAACTTTTTTTATTACAAGTATAAAATTATAAATATCAACTTATTATGGAAAAAATTAAAATAGGAATCAACGGTTTCGGCCGTATCGGAAGTCTGGTGCTGGATGCCTCTTTGGAGAGAGACAACGTGCAAGTGGTTGCTATCAACGACCTTTTGGAAGTGAATTATATCGCCTATATGCTGAAATATGACTCAGTTCATGGTCAGTTCAAAGGTACTATCGAAGTGAAGGATAACAACCTGGTTATCAATGGAAATACTATCCGTGTAACGGCAGAGCAGGATCCCGCTAACTTGAAATGGGATGAAGTAGGCGTTGACGTGGTGGTGGAATGCACCGGTCGCTTCCTGACTCAGGATTTGGCAGACAAACACATTCAGGCAGGTGCTAAGAAAGTGGTGTTGTCCGCTCCTCCAAAAGACGATATTCCTATGTTCGTAATGGGTGTTAACCATAAGGAATATGCTGGCCAACCCATCGTTTCCAATGCTTCATGTACGACCAACTGCTTGGCTCCGCTGACCAAGGTTATCCACGATAATTTCGGTATGGTGGAAGGTTTGATGACAACCGTTCACGCCGCTACTGCTACACAGAAAACTGTTGACGGTCCTTCTTTGAAAGACTGGCGTGGTGGCCGTTCCGTTTTCGGCAACATCATCCCTTCATCAACAGGTGCCGCCAAGGCTGTGACCAAAGTTATCCCTTCACTGAAAGGCAAACTGACAGGTATGTCATTCCGTGTTCCTACTGCTGACGTTTCTGTGGTTGACTTGACCTGCCGTTTGGAACGCTCTACCACTTACGACGAAATCAAGGCCGCTATGAAACGCGCTTCCGAAGGCGAATTGAAGGGTATTCTGGGATACACTGAAGATATGGTTGTTTCTACTGACTTGCTGGGCGACACCCACACTTCCATTTTCGATGCCAATGGCGGTATCATGCTGAATCCCAATTTTGTGAAGCTGATTGCTTGGTACGATAACGAAGTGGGTTATGCTAACAAAGCTGTCGATTTGGCCGTTTATATCGCTGGCGAATAATCGATAACGCGTTCTTTCCTATTTATTATGATGCATACTTATTTTGCTGATATACTATTGCCCTTGCCTTTGCAAGGGCTTTTTACCTATCGCATTCCCCAAGAGCTGGGCGACAGCGTGGATTTCGGTATGCGTGTGGTGGTACCTTTCGGCAAAAGTAAGTTGTATTCAGGGCTGGTGATGAAGGTTCACGAGAATGCCCCGCGTCAGATTAACACCAAGTATGTGTTGGATGTCATTGACAAGCATTCGGTCGTTTCGGAGCGTCAAATCCAGCTGTGGCAGTGGATTGCCAAGTATTATATGTGCTCGCTGGGCGAGGTGATGGCAGCCGCTTTCCCCTCTGCCCTTAAGCTGGCCAGCGAGACAAAAATTCAGCTGAACCCCGCTTTCGATGGGGATATGACGGTGCTGAACGAGAAAGAGACCAAGCTGGTGGAGGCCTTGGCTTATCATCCTACCATGACGGTGGATGAAATTGCCAAAACAATTGATATTCAGAAGGTTATTCCGATAATTAAATCGTTGGTGGATAAGGATGTGGTGATTACCGATGAGGAAATCAGAGATCCGTATAAACCTAAAACTGAGACTTTTATTGCATTGGCGTCCCCTTATTGCGATGATGAAACCACTTTGATGAATCTGATAGATTCCTTGGGTGCCTCTAAGAAAACTGCCAAGCAGCAGGATTTATTATTGGCTTTTCTGATGCAGACCAAGGATACTGCCAAACCCAACGGCTTTAATCTGAAAACGGTCATCAAAAAAGCGGATTTGCTGAAAAAAGCGGACATTTCGCAGGCCCGTCTGCAAACCCTGATAGACAAGGGCATTTTCGAGCAGCAAACCGTGGTGACCAGCCGTTTGGAGGTCTTTGATTCTTCTTCTTCCGCTAATGATATTCAGTTGACGGAGCATCAGCAGCAGGCGATGTGTGACATAGAGGAACAGTTTAAAATATACGACACGGTCCTCTTGCATGGTATCACTGGAAGTGGTAAAACGGAAATGTATATTAAGCTGATAGACAATGTTTTATCGCAAGGCAAACAGGTGCTGTATTTGTTGCCGGAAATAGCATTGACTTCGCAGATCGTAAACCGTTTGCGGAAATTTTTCGGCGACAGGGTAGGGGTGTACCATTCCCGTTTCAACGAGTACGAGCGTGTGGAAATTTGGAATAGGGTGCTGAATCAGCATAAAGAAGGGGATTTGAACACAAAATACCAGCTGATTTTAGGTGCCCGCTCGGCTTTGTTGCTGCCATATCAGAATTTGGGCCTGATTATTGTGGATGAAGAACATGACGGCTCGTACAAGCAGATTGACCCCGCACCTCGCTATCATGCGCGAGACGGAGCGGTTGTGTTAGCGAAGATTCATCAATGTAAGGTTTTGTTAGGCACCGCTACGCCTTCATTGGAGAGCTATTACAATGCCCAGCAGCAGAAGTTCGGTCTGGTGAATCTCATGCACCGATATGCTGACAGCACATTGCCCGACATCTGGGTGGTGGATATTGTCAAGAATTTGCGGCAGAAGAAGATGAACGGCCATTTCTCGCAGTTCTTGATTGACAGTATGGCCGAGGCTTTGTCTAAACACGAACAGATCATCCTGTTCCAGAACCGTCGTGGCTATTCGCTGCGTATGTATTGCAATACCTGTCAGAGCATGCCTGTTTGCAAGCATTGCGATGTGACACTGACCTATCACAAACGCAGCAATCTGCTGAAATGCCACTATTGCGGCTATGCCGTGGAGGTGCCGAAGGAATGCCCGCAGTGCCACAGTACGGATATTGAAATGCGGGGTTTCGGTACTGAAAAGGTGGAAGATGCTTTGGCCGAGTTGTTCCCAGAGGCGGTCGTGGCCCGCATGGACTTGGATACCACCCGCAACAAGAATTCCTACCAGAAAATTATTTCTGACTTTGAACAGCACAAGACTGACATTTTGGTGGGTACGCAGATGGTGACCAAGGGCCTGGATTTCGACCGCGTGAGTGTGGTGGGCATCCTGAATGCCGATAATCTATTGTCTTATCCCGATTTCCGCTCATTTGAGAAGGCTTTCCAAATCATGTCGCAAGTAAGTGGGCGTGCAGGCCGTAAGGAGGTGCCGGGCAAGGTGATTATTCAGACCTATCAGCCTAATCATCCAGCTTTGCAGTATGTGGTCACCAACGACTACCAAAGCATGTACCGCCAGCAGATTGCCGAGCGCCGACAGTTCAATTTCCCGCCGTTGTGCCGCTTAGTGAAAATCACCTTGAAGCATAGCAATGACGAGTTGGTCAACGAAGCCTCGTTGGCATTGGCACCTTTGTTGCGGGAGGCCTTTCCTCATCATGTCTTAGGTCCCGAATGGCCTTTGGTTTCCCGCATCCAGAATTATTACATGAAGGATTTCTGGATTAAGCTGAACAAAGATAATAACCTGGCACAAAATAAGTTGTTATTGCAGCAGATTCTTCATGATTTCCAAGGGAACAGCAAGTTCAAATCCGTCCGCATTGTCATTAATGTGGATGCGTAAATTTATTCCGCATTTCTTTGGGAATGCGATAAACGGATTTTACTAACATAAAACATTGAAATAAAACAGAATATGAAAAAACTCCTATCATTTTTGGCGGTAGTTTTGATTAGCACTGCCGCTTTTGCCCAAAGCGTAACCCTTACTTTCACCGCCAAGGATGCGGCCAACCAGCATGTGCAGCTCAACCGTGTGTCCATCACCAACCTGACTAAGGGCTGGCAGGAGACCATTTACTGGCCCGACACCACCCTGACCATGCAGAATGGCACGGGTATTGCAAATGTAGAGACGTGCCATGGCGCGTCTCTACATTTATCCCAAAACAACCCCAACCCCTTCACCGGAACCACCGAGGTCAGCCTGATGGTGGCAACAGAAGGCACGATAACCATGGACATTGCCGACATCAACGGCCGTATTGTAGAGACGTGGTGCACTGCGTCTCTACAACCGGGTACCCACCAATTCCGCATCACCCTTGCCACCGCCGGCACCTACGTGATGACCGCCCGCCAGAACGGCCAAACCTCCTTCATCAAAATGGTATGTAACGGCGGCACTGATGCCAACAAAATGGAATACATCGGTACCGTAGAGATGCACGGCCGTGCGTCTCTACAATTGCCCAAATCACAAAATGCCCCCAAATACACCACCACACACCCCTTCTCCTTCGGTGACCAGATGGAATACGTGGGCTACGCCATCATTAACGGCACTGAAGCGGAGAGTCAGCATATAACTCAAGCGCAAAATGCTTCACAG
>CACXXY010000162.1 GCA_902771655.1 uncultured Bacteroidota bacterium
CAGTGGTCATTGGCGGATAACAAAGATTTGAAATACCATGCCCTCAATGAGTTTGACAAGGCGATGGTGCATTTGATTACAGAGGAGCATTGTTTGCAGTCGGATGTGAAACTGATTTTGCAAAACGAAGGCGACCAGGTGCTGGCTTACAGCCGTGGCAACTGCCTCTTTGTTTTTAATTTCAGCCCTGCTAAATCGTATGCTGATTACGGGATAGAATGTCCTTCAGGAGATTACAAAATCATTTTAGACACCGATGACCCGAATTTTGCCGGTTTCGGCAACGTGGATCACAGCATGACATACACTTCCCGACTGCAAGACGGAAAAACCGCCGTACGGTTGTACTTGCCATCTCGCACGGCGGTAGTGTTACAGAAAAAAGTTTTTTAATAGTTCTGGGCTTCCACTTGGAAGTAGGCTTGCGGATGGTCGCAGACAGGACAGATTTTTGGGGCTTTTTTGCCGATGACGATGTGGCCGCAGTTGGCGCACTGCCAGATGGCTTCGCCGTCCTTGGAGAACACCTTCTCGTCCTCAATGTTCTGCAGCAGTTTGCGATAGCGTTCCTCATGGTGTTTCTCAATAGCTGCCACCATTTCGAATTTTCTGGCGATTTCGGTGAAACCTTCCTCGCGGGCTTCTTTGGCCATGCGGGCGTACATGTCGGTCCATTCATAATTTTCGCCTGCGGCGGCATCGGCCAGATTCTCGGCGGTTGAGCCTACTTCACCTCCGTGCAGGTATTTGTACCAGATCTTGGCATGTTCGCGCTCGTTGGCGGCGGTTTCTTCGAAAAGGGCGGCAATCTGCACAAAACCTTCCTTCTTGGCCTTGGAGGCGAAGTAGGTGTATTTGTTGCGGGCCATTGATTCTCCAGCGAAAGCTTCTTCTAAGTTTTTCTCGGTCTTGGTGCCTTTCAGCGATTTGGGTGCTTCACTCATGATGTTTTGATTTTAAGGGTTGATAATAAGTTTTGAAATTTAATTTGATACGGCAAAGATAATGTTTTTTTGTGAAATAGGCAATAAGAATTCCTGGAATTATCCCGTATAGTTTTGTTGACAACCATGCTAATGGACTTCTGGTATCAGCTATAATGTCTCCATTTCGCAGCGGGCAAATGTTGTGCTTCGGTGCTAAAAACACTTGCGCTGCGAACAAACACACGGGGTGTAATCGTTCCTATGCGGAGGTTGCGGCTCTGCCGCATTTATATCTGTATCATGGCACCTGTAACAAATATGGAGGCAGCGGAACCTACGAAATCACTGCTGCATCGTGGCCATCGCAGTTTCGCTGCATTTATATCAGACTCCCTGTAACCTGATTCTGTGTGGTAACAAGGGTTTTGCCGCAATTTCGGCCGCGTCGCGGCCATCACCGCATAGGAGATGATGAACGGGGAATGCGTTACGGCGTGCCGTAGGTACGCGCCTCCTACAAACAAATCACGTGGCGTGACAGTCCGCAGGCTGTAGGCCTGCAAGCAGCATAGCCCAGGGTAAGGTGCGAGGAACGAGCACCGCCACCCTGGGTAAAGGTGGGTATGTGTATTGGCTCGCGGTGCGCTATAAGCTTGCACCGAAGCAAAGCACCAACCCACCGCGGAAGTGAGACATTATAGCCGATGCAAAAAAAGTAGTAGTAGCCATGAAAAACGCACTCATAAAAAATAATTTCTATATTTGCAGGTTGAAATCTTGATTTTAATAGTCACAAAAATTAATACTATGAAAAAATTTTTATTACTTGTATGTATGATTGCTTGTTGCACCGCCGCTTTCGCCCAAAGCGTAACTCTTACCTTCACCGCCAAAGATGCGGCCAACCAGCATGTACAGCTCAACCGTGTGTCCATTACTAACCTGACCAAGGGTTGGCAGGAAACCATTTACTGGCCTGACACCACCCTGACCATGCAGAATGGTACAGGTATTGCAGATGTAGAGACGCACCGTGGCACGTCTCTACAATTATCCCAAAATAACCCCAATCCTTTCACCGGCACTACCGAGGTGAGTCTCATGGTAGCGGAAGAGGGCGAAGTGATGGTGGAAATATCAGATATTACAGGTCGTGTTGTAGAGACGCAATGCATTGTGTCTCTACAGGCGGGAACTTGCAAATTTCGTGTCACCCTGTCCACCATCGGCACATACGTGATGACCGCCCGCCAGAACGGCCAGACCTCATCCATCAAGATGGTATGCAACGGAGGTGGGAATGGCAATAGAATCGAATATACGGGAAATGGTGGGAATGCATCGTATGCCTCCGCAACCCAACCCAAAAGCGGTTCCAAATACAACACCTCCCACCCCTTTACCTTCGGTGACCAGATGGAATACGTGGGCTATGCCACCATTAATGGCACGGAGGCAGAGAGCCAGCGCATTACGCATTCTCAGGGAGCTTCACAGACCTACACTTTGCAGTTTCCCGAAATTCAGCATTATTTACCCACTGTTACCACCAAGGCGGTAACTTCCATTACAACGAATTCAGCCACTTGTGGCGGCAATGTGACATCTGATGGTTGTACTACGGTTACGGCGAGAGGAGTGTGCTGGAGCACCTCTCAGAATCCCATTGTAAGTAACAGTCATACTACTAACGGCACAGGGACAGGCGACTTTTCCAGCAGTCTCACTGGCTTGTCTCCTAACACCACTTACTATGTTCGCGCATACGCCACCAATAGTGTGGGAACAGCCTACGGCAGCCAGATGGGTTTCACCACTCCGGCATCTATGCCGACGGTAACCACCAGTAGTATTTCAAATATCACTTCCACTACTGCCAGTGGCGGTGGCTATGTCACTTCTACAGGTGGCGCTACGGTTATCGCTCGTGGCGTTTGTTGGAGTACTTCGCAAAATCCAACCGTGAGCAACAGCCACACCACCGATGGCACGGGTACGGGTAGTTTTACCAGTAGTCTCACCAGTTTATCTCCTAACACCACCTACTATGTTCGTGCATACGCCACCAACAGTGTGGGAACAGCCTACGGCAGTCAAGTGAGTTTCACCACTCCGGCATCTATGCCGACAGTAACTACTAATAGTATTTCAAATATCTATTCCACTACTGCCAGTGGCGGTGGCTATGTCACTTCTACAGGTGGTGCCACTGTGACCGCTCGTGGCGTTTGTTGGAGTACTTCGCAAAATCCAACCGTGAGCAACAGCCACACCACCGATGGCACGGGTACAGGTAGCTTTACCAGCAACATAACAGGTCTGACCGCTGGAACTACTTATTATGTTCGCGCTTATGCTACCAATAGTGTGGGTACGAGCTATGGGGCACAGCGGAGTTTTACCACTACTGATGTTGCTGATGGAAATCCTTGCCCCGGCGCTGCTACCGTGACAGACATAGACGGAAATACTTATAACACTGTGTTTCTCGGCAACCAGTGCTGGATGAAGGAGAACCTTCGTACCATGCGCTATGCGAATGGCACAAGCATCCCATTAGGCACAAGTACAAGTACAATAACGTCATACCGTTATAACCCCAATAACAATGCCAACAATGTTCCCACTTACGGCTACCTGTACAACTGGCCAGCGGTGATGCACGGAGCATCCTCTTCATCATCCAATCCCAGCGGTGTCCAGGGAATTTGTCCGAATGGCTGGCATGTTCCGAGCGATGCGGAGTGGACACAGCTGACCAATTTTGTGAGTAGCCAGTCTCAGTACCAATGCGGCAGTAGCAGTAGTAACATTGCCAAGGCTTTGGCCTCCACTAAGGGATGGAATAGTAGCACAAACAATTGTGCAGTAGGCAATAATTCCAGCACGAACAATGCTACGGGTTTCTCGGCCCTTCCCGCTGGCGACTACGGCTACGGCGGCCACTACGCCGGTTTTGGCTACGACGCCGGTTTCTGGAGTGCTACGGGGTTCAATGGCCGCTACGCATACCTCCGCAATGTCAACTACAATTACGCCGACGTGAACGGGAACGGGAACGGCGTCGTCAGGTACTGCGGCTACTCAGTCCGTTGCGTTCGCGATTAGAGCAGACCGCAAAAGCGCGAAGCGCCAAAGCGGTCTGAAAGGTATAACTCACCTCGAAGAGGTGCTACGCACGCAGTGCAATTAACACCATACAAGCCGATAAACGCAGTGTGGTGGGTGAGGTACTCATGTATACGAGCATCTCGTAGAGATGCGACAGTCTGTGCTTGACGGCGGTGATATGTCGCATATCTCCGATATGCATTATACACACCGTCTCAGCTCTCACCACACTACGTTGCCGCTTGTATGGTGTTAATTGCGCCAGGCGGCGCGTCTCATGCCTTCGGCATGCTGTCATAGTTAATGCTAAGTGTCTTCTGTGCAAATTTTTGTATCTTACAACACCGAGGCGATTTTGCAGACGGCAGAGAGGCGACGGATGAAGGACTATCCTTGTTTGTTAGTACTTAATCTTAAAATAGTTAAGCAATAACTTATACTGATCTTGTGCGGTCAGGCAGGTGTCGCGTAGGTAGCCGTTGATTTGGCCCCATTTTTGAAGACCACGGTAATAGAACAATCGCAATTCTTCAGTGATAATGAATGGCACATGGCCGCTTTGCAGACACTGCCAGAACATCAGTAAGCGTCCGACACGACCATTGCCGTCTTGAAAGGGGTGAATGCGTTCAAACTGGACATGGAAATTCAAAATGTCGTCAAATTGAACTTTTTTGAGAGCATTATATTCTGAAAGTATGTTCTTGATATGCTTGCTAACATCTTAGCGTTTGTAATCCCCAATGGCAAACCACGATTTGCGACTGTCGGAAGTATTGTTTTTCAGTATCAGATGCAGTTGTTTCAGGTGAGTTTCTGTGATTTTGTCTGTGGCGTGGTCAATGACGTAGTCTATGCAACGGAAATGGTTGACCGTCTCCATGATATCATCGATACGGGTGCTTTTGGCGGTGATGCCAAGGGTGTTGGTCTCAAAAATGTGGCGGGTTTGCTCCTTGGTCAGGCGACTGCCTTCTATATGGTTGGAGTTGTAGGTCAAATCGATTTGCGTACGGTGGTAAATTCCTCCTTTTAATTTGGATTCTTTTTCTTCCCTCAGTCGTTGTAGTAAGGGTGATATGCGCTGTTTCCCCTTGCGAGGAAGGGGAGCGTCAGCGGGAATGTTCCATGTCTTACCAGTCAGAAACGATCCGTCAATTTTCCCTGTGGCGCAATAATTGCGGGCGGTTCGTTCGCTGATACCGTGTTTTTCGGCATATTGGGTGACTGAGATGTATTCCATACTATCGGCAAGTTTTTTTTGTGAAATCTGCCGCAAAGATACTAATTTTTGCCGATATCGGCAAAAATTCAGTGTAAAATTTTAATACGGCATTTTCAAGACGGTGTGTCTTCCTATTCCGTTAACCACTCCAGTGCCTTCTCCATGATTTCGTCGCGGCCGTCGCGGATGCCTTGGACGGTGGGCCAGACATAGATGTCGGGGATGATGCCGACACGCTGGGTTTCGGTGCCATCAGGGTAATAAATGCCGATGCCGGAGAAATAGGAGCAGACTCCACCGGGAAGTTGGATTCCCACCACATTGCCGTCCGCACCTGCCGTGGTGTTGCCGATGACGATGCTATTGGGAAGCGTGCGGTACATCATGGTGCAGAACTCCGCATGACTTTGTGATTCTTCATCGATGAGGATGGCAATCTTGCCAGGATACGCCTGCTTTCCTTTTCCAGTATAAACCGGTTTTGAAAACGTGAACTGACCAGGATTGCCCATGTTGGCTTCTGTGGCTTTGAAATAAGGTCTTGATTTGTCAGACAAGATAGCGTAAAATTTGTAGTTGATGGTCTCATTCGGATACTCTCTCAAATCCAAAATCAGCCCTTTGGTGCTGTGCAGGGTGTCCGCAATGCGTTTCACCCAGGCTTCGGTAATGTCGTCCATGGAAACATATCCGATGCTGTCGCCCAATGCTTTGTAGCATACACTATCGGTTAGGAAAGAGGGGGTCATTTCCTCATGGTTATATCGGGCAATGGTGGCTTCTTTGGGGATTCCGTTCGATACGAAGGAGATGCTGACGCTGGGTTCGTTACCGCTGCATATATCCCACAACAATTGACGTAGCTTTACGGGATGGTTGGATGCCGCATAGTAGGGTGACAAACTGTCAATCCAAAACGAAACGGGTTTTCCGTCGATGTGGGTGATGACATCCCCAATGTGCGGTCCAGAGCTGTCGATTTTTTCTGCATCCCAATAAGCGGAGACCACCAAGGTGTCGTTGCTCAAAAACCTAAGCTTGAACGGAGGTCGGTAATAATCCAGCGATTTTGTCGGTTTGGAGGACCAGACCACCCCATGGGTATCGTCGATTTGGGCGACCAGGCGTCTAACCGCTTGCCAATAGGCTTTCTTGTCAGTGGCCGAGATAAATGATGGGATGTGTTGCTGCATCACTATGTTCCAGTCAGTATCTGTAAGGTTTTTGTAGGGAAAGAAATAATGCACCATATTCCAGTAGCGGTACAGGGCCAGCAGACGGAACCCGGCATCAGGGCACTCCATCTCAGCATAGTTGTTTTCGTGCGTGAAGTTCGCCGCTTTTACCCACAGGGAGGAGAAACTCACGTAGTAAAGTCCGTTGTTGCGGTTCTGATATACTTTCATCAGCAGATTATACAGCTTCGGCGACAGATTCTCTGGGTTTATCCATGCCATATCGGGTTTCAGCACAGCGCTGGTGTCAACGGGTTTGACATTTTTGTTGACGGGAATCTTTCCGAAACCAAGAATCCATTTAGTCAGATAGGCGTCACGCTGTTTGTTGTCAGAAACTTGCAGGTAACCGGGAAGCATTTTGAAAAGTTCCTCATCCCAGTTGTAAGCGCCTTTGGAAATGACAGGGTGATGGTATTTCAGGAAACCCCAAACACGCCCCAGTAGATCGAGATTGTCCACAAGTTGCGGGGTCATTTCGGGAAAAAACACTTCAGAACTATGGTTGTACGCTGTGTCTTGGACTGTGCTTTGAGCAAATGATAAGTTTACAATTGAAAATAATGTCAGAATTGCTGTGATAATGAGATTTCTGAATTGTTTCATGGTTGTGATCTTAAAAATGCGTCAAAATGTCTTTTACAGTACTGAGGCTATTTTGCGGACAGACGTGAGACGTCGCATGAAGGATTGGTTGCGCTTGGTTGTAATCATGTCATAGCGTGTCTGTAATGCAAGCAAAGGTTCTGCATCCAAATCAAGGGCAGTAGCAATTAAGATTGCCATTTCTGTGTTGAGCGGACGCTTGCCGTTGAGAACCTCATTTAATTGTGTGTAAGAAACGCCTATCTCTGCAGCCAGCATTCGCTGAGAGATGCCACGATATTCAATTTCATCTTTAATTACTTCACCTGGGTGAGTGGGCATAAAGGGCTCTAACTTGCTGACTTCTTTCGGTTTCATGATGATTATTGATAATGATTGCTTAATTCGGTAATATGGACAATTGTTGCGATTGTTTCTGATCCTTCTGTTCGTTCTTCAAACTCTATCCGGTATTTATCATTGACTCTCACGGAGGAAAGTCCTGCTTTGTCTCCTTTCATTTTTTCATAACACAGCGAGTTGTATCGTGTAAGGGTTAACACATTAGGCGAAGTGAACATCAAATCAATTATATTGACGTATTTTTTGATTACACCAGGTTGAAAGCGATGTTTTTTATCGCCGCTGTCACCTTTTTCATACAGATTTTGAAGATAAACCTTGTCAAAGAACACTCTCATCGTTTATTGAGTTTCGATTGCAAAAATAATAAATATTTCGATATATTCACAAAAAAGTGAATTTTTATTTTCTTTTTTTCGAATATTTCGCTTTCACGATTTCGAAGGAATTTTGCGTCAGCTCTTTGAGCAGGGTGGTGGGCACGCGGTTCACCTGCACGCCAATCCAGTACTTGGGGCTCATGTGGTCGGGGTCGCGGAAGGCGTCGGAGGATTCGCGCAGCTCCAAGATGCGTTCGGGTTGGCACTTAAGGTTCACAGCGCTGAAATCGTTGAGGTCGCAATAGCAGAAGGTGTGTCCGCAGACGTAAAACACCAGCACGGATTCGCCACCAGGCATTTTTGCGAAGGGCAATTTCTCCTCCACCTCACCCAGCGACAGACAAAACGACAGACAAAACTCACGAAATTCTTCGATGTTCATAGTAGTGGCTTTTAGGGTGTTATTTGTCAGAATTGTACTGAATGTCGTTTTCCGCCACCATTCCTGCCGGTTTTTCGCCAGTGTCATAAACAGCTATCCCTTTTTCAAAGAGGTATTCGGGAGCAAAATCAGCGCCGTTTTCCCATTCTATAGTGTTGAAGTGTATGGTGAAATTCTTGAAGTAATCCTTGTTGAGCAGTGGCTTGAAGATTTCCCCGCTCAAAGCGTCCGAAAGGTCCACATCCCGTATCATTCCGTTGTTGAACCACAATCGTATTTTGTATTCTTCTAAATATTCAGCTTTGTTAATTTCTAAAAACATGATGTTGTTATTTTAAGGGTTCGATTGTATTTAGTTTGTCACCTTTCTTGGCTTTTTCCCAATTTATGAGCAGTTCTTCTTTGTGAAGGTCAAGCCATTCGAAAATAAATTTTAATTCTCTCCTTGGCATTTTCCCTTTTATGATACCATTCATAATATCTACTGATACCTTGTAATCTCCGCACCAAGCATGAAAATGGGCCGGATTATGGTCGTTAAAGTTCATGAAGATGTATATCCCATAGAAGTAACTAATTTGTGGCATAGTTGAATTTTCTGTTGTTTGTTTTTACGTCGCAAAGATACGAAAAAATTTTATTCAAATATATAAAATATTAACTTTTATATATGTCTTTTTATTCTTTATCTTCGTCTGGGTACGTTGATTTAATGCGCCAGCTTCCAGCGTCTATCCTTAGAGCTTCCCGAAATAATACTGTTTTTTCCCGACGCTGGCTTTGCCGTATTGGATGGCGTTTTTGGGGCAATGGTGGAAGCAGGCGTCGCAGGCAGTTGGTGCAATTGCCGTGCCATTTCGGGCGACCGTCTTCCAAGCTGATGTTCTGCAGCGGGCATACGTTCACGCACTTGCCGCATGAGATGCAGGCGTCGGTGCTGCGGAAGGGTTCGTCAGAGACCCACTTGTGGAACGATTTGCCGATGACATTGGTCTTGAAGCGCGGGAAGACGCCTCGCCGCATTTCCGTCACGGACTTGCAAGCTTTAATATTTTGGATAACCTCCGGCAGATGCGTCTGGGCTCTTGCGATTTTGCGCTTTGCCTTTTCGGGTTTGTCGGTGCTCATGCCTGCCATGTTGACGTAAGTGTTGGGCATCACGAAGCAGTAGTCGGCATGCAGCGTCAATCCGATTTCCGCTAATTGTTTGCCGAAAACCTTTTCCGCAACCCCGCCATTGTCGCCACAGGTGACGGCCATCCATACATAGTTGGGCAGTTGGGCGCTTTCGTGAATTTCAGTTTCTGCACGAAATCCATCACGAGTTGTGGCGGACACCAGGAGTAGATGGGGAAGACGAAGCCCACTCGTTCGTCTTCCGCAAGGGTATAGTCAAAATGCCCTTCCCGCTCGGCTTCCGGAATGAAAACGAGCTGCTCGTTAAGGGCTTGTGCGATGCTTTCTGCAATAAAGCGGCTGTTGCCGCAACCGGAAAAGTAGAAGATCATGATGTTGTTATTTTTGAAAGCAAAAATACAGAAAAATGTAGGAAAAGAAAAATTTTGTCAATAACTAATGTCAATGCCGATGAATTTGCCGTGACAATCGAATGTGTAGGCCGCCCACATTTTGTAGTAATCAATATCAGGATAATACCATATATGGATGATGTAGTGGTTTCTCACGACTTCCAGGGAGAGTAATTTTCCGTATTTGTCGAAGTTTCGTCCTCGCCGGGACATGTCTTCGTGAATATAATTCAGCATTTGTTCAATATACGGCACTTCTTGCAATTTCTCAGCGGGTAAATCTCCAGAATACAA
>CACXXY010000163.1 GCA_902771655.1 uncultured Bacteroidota bacterium
TTTCGTCGGGGTGAAAAGACTCGAACTTTCGACCCCTTGCACCCCATGCAAGTGCGCTAGCCAACTGCGCCACACCCCGATGCTCATCTCTTGTGAAATGAGGTTGCAAAAATACAACTTTTTTTCTTACGTTGTACTCTTTTTCAAAGATTTTTTTTGCTACCTTTGCAACTTCATTTTTTACATTTAAAATATTCAATTTAAACATAAAAACACCACCTAAAAAAGCACAGTCTTTCATGAAAAAAATCTACTTAATTTTAACTGTTTTATTAGTATCATCCATTATGTTAAATGCTGGTCCATCAAATAGATACATCACCGAACACAGCTGTTCCAAAGCCAAGTCGGCCATACTCAGGAAAGGGTGCACCATCTCCGAGAAACTCATCGACAGGGGCTTAAGCCAAGCAGCGAATTTCTGGACCTCCGCAGACGGTTCCCAGGATGAATTCATCGATTTTTGCACCAAAAACTTCTGCAAGAATTTGGAAGAAAAGGACCGTTTGTTTGAAAGATTGTGCACAAACTTCGAAACTATTTTAGGGCACAACAACCGCGTCACCATCGAATTGCTCCGTCCCTCTCATGTGAAAGGTATCGAAAGCACACCTGTTGACGACATTTTCGGGGCATACAACGGACTGGCACACTTCAACGAGGACATGTTCAACAACAAACTGGCGTTCATTGTCATCATGAACTTTCCGCACTTCACACTGCGTGAGAAAGTCAACAACGGTGACAATTGGACCATACGCCAATGGGGTTACGTCCGATTAGGCGATTTGTTCACCAACAGGGCTCCCGCATCAGCCGAACAAAGCATCAACGCCGCCACAGCTGCCGCCGAGAACTATATCGCCAACTACAATATCCACATGGGCATGGTTTGGAGCGACAAAAACATCAGGTATTGGTCGCAGGATGTGAAACTCATCACCCACTGGGGACTGCGCGACGAGCTGAAAGCCGCATACAGCGACCCTGTCAGCGGCACTGACAAACAAAGCATCATTTACAACATCCTTACCCGTATCACCGACCAGACCATCGCGGAGGACGTCATCGACAAAAGCGACTACATCTGGTATCCATCAACCAACCAGACTTACGTGCAACGTGTTGAGATAAAAGGAAAATCGGAAAACAACAAACGCTACGAGTGCCTGCTGCGCAACTTCAGAGCCATCAAAGCTTCAGACGAGTACTACGAGGAAGACAACTTCATCACCCGCAAATTTGAGGGCGAATACGAGATTTCCGTAGAACAGGCTGAAAAATTATTCAGGGAGCTGCTGTCATCACCACAAGTCAAAGAGGTGGCCGAATTCATCTCTAAGCGTTTGGGCCGCAGACTGCATCCTTTCGATATCTGGTACGACGGCTTCAAAGCCCGCAGCAGCATGGATCAGAACAAATTGGACAGCATCACCACAAGCAAATATCCTGATGCTGAGGCATTTGCAAAAGACCTTCCCAACATCTTGGTCAAATTAGGCTTTACCCGTCCAAGAGCCGAGTTCATCTGCAACCATGTCACCGTTGACCCCTCTGTCGGTGCCGGCCATGCCTGGGAGTCCATGATGAAAGGCGACAATTCCATGTTAAGAACACGCATCGGTGCCAACGGCATGGATTACAAAGGCTATAACATTGGTATTCATGAGTTTGGACATAATGTTGAACAGACCATCTCCTTGTATGAAGTCGATAACTACTTTATGCGCGGTGTGCCGAACACAGGCTTCACCGAAGCCTTGGCCTTCACTTTCCAAAACCGCGACTTGGAATTATTAGGACTTACCAACAACGACACTATCACCGATGATCTGAACACTCTCGACATTTTCTGGAACTGTTACGAGATCATGGGTGTTTCACTGGTTGACATCAAGACCTGGCAATGGATGTACGCACACCCCAAAGCCAATGCCGAGCAGCTGAGAAATGCCGTACTGAGCATCGCAAAAGAAGTGTGGAACCAATACTACGCTCCAATTTTCAAAGAAAAAGACCAGGTGATTCTGGCCTGCTATTCCCATATTATTGTTGACCCGCTTTATGTATCAGCATATCCCATCGGTCATCTTGTTGATTTCCAATTGGAGCAATACCTGGACGGCAAGAAAATCGGCCCTGAGGTGGAACGTATTTTCGCTATGGGCCACCTCACTCCTGATATATGGTTGCAGCGTGCTGTTGGCCAAAAACTCTCGACAGAACCTTTGCTCACAGCCACTTCCAAAGCCATAGAGGATGTCGCCAACTACGACAAACAAATCAAAAAGGAGAAAAAAGAAGTGAAAGTGACCAAAAAGAAGAAGTCAAAATAAAATCACTATTGAATATTTTATTATCTTTGCAAGCTAAAAAATACAAATACATATCATCATGCATATAGCCGTAGCAGGAAATATAGGATCGGGCAAAACCACCCTTACTGGCATGTTGGCCAAGCATTTCGGATGGGAACCCATGTACGAAAGTGTTGAACATAACCCCTATCTGGCCAGTTTTTATGAAGACATGCAACGCTGGTCTTTCAATATTCAGGTTTATTTTTTGAACAGCCGTTTCAGACAGGTCATTGAATTACGAAAGAAGAAAAAAGACGTGATCCAAGACCGCACCATTTATGAGGACGCTTACATTTTCGCTCCCAACCTGCACGACATGCAGCTGATGCCTACCCGTGATTTTGAGAACTATACTTCTCTGTTTGAACTGATGGCACAATTTTTGGAATATCCTGATCTGCTGATATACCTGAAAGCCGATATTCCCACACTCGTGGCACAAATCAACAAACGTGGACGAGAGTATGAGAACACCATCCGCATCGATTACTTGCAGCATTTGAACGAGAAATACGAGAAGTGGATCAGCAACTACCCCGGCAAATTGCTGGTAATTGATGTCAACACCATCAAATTCGCCGAACGCGCGGAAGATTTCGGTATCGTCATTGAAAAAATCAATGCTGAATTGTTCGGTTTGTTCAAATAAACGATGGCTGTTAATATTATCATTCCAGCAAGATACGCGTCAACACGCTTCCCTGGCAAACCTTTGGCGTTGATTCAGGGAAAACCTATGATACAACATGTTTACGAAGCTGCCCTGAGTTCCATGGCAGACCAAGTGTTTGTGGCCACCGATGATGAACGTATCGCCAATTGTGTCCGTGATTTTGGCGGACAAGCGGTGATGACCTCACCTACCCTTCCCTCTGGCACCGACCGTTGTGGAGCCGCAGCAAGGCAATCAGGATTAGCGGATAACGACATTATCATCAACGTGCAAGGCGACGAACCGTTCATCACAGGCGATATCATCAACTTGCTCATTCTTCAGTTTAATAATCCTGACACAAAAATAGCCACCTTATGCTCCAAAATCACCAAAGCCGAAGAAATCAGCGATCCAAACAAGGTGAAAGTGATTTTCGACAAGAACCATAGAGCCATTTACTTCAGCCGATATACGATACCTTATCTGCGTAATCCCGAACAATTTACTCCCAACTACTACAAACACATCGGCATTTACGGCTACACGCACAAAATCCTGCAAGAACTCATCCAACTGCCGGAATCCACTTTGGAAAAAAGTGAGAAGCTGGAACAACTCCGCTGGATAGAAAATGGCTACTCTATCTATGTGTCGGAATGCGAGTACGAAGGGATTGGGGTGGATACGCCGGAGGATCTTGAACAGTTAATAGTTAATAATTAATAGTTAATAGTTAATAGTTAATGGTTAACAAGTACGTTGAAATCATTTGCTAATTTGCACATTAACTAATTAACAAATTTCATTAGCACATTGAAAAGATGATCATCAACTTTTTAGTCAAGTCACTTTGCGAGAAAGAAAGCGTGTATGTCAACAACCTCGGTCTATTCCGCAAGGAGTATGAGCCTGCGCAAATCCGGGATGGAATGATCACACCACCAGGGTATAAGGTTGTTTTCGACCCTGATTATGACGGAAACGGCTTCAACTTCACCATGTTTGTCTCGCAAAAGGGAGGCATGTTGATTACGGATGCCACAAAGCAGATTGACCAGTGGGTAAGCCAGCTCAAAACGGCATTGACTAATAACAAAAGCGTCAGTTTTGAGAATTTCGGCACCTTCGCCCTAAACGACAAAGGAATAGTCACCTACATTTGCGATCGTATCGCCGAGTTGAACATGGAGTACGAAGGTATGGAGCCAGTGTCTTTCAGCATACAAAAAGGCAAAACCACTGTTGCAACAGAACTTGAGGATAAGGTTGAACATGAAATTGAAGCAAGACCGGAAGAAGAAAAAACGGATGAAGGAAACGAGCAGCGCGATGGTTTGATGGAAGATACCGGTGATAAGACAGGTAGAGGACATACAGTTGAAGATGAAAACGAGGAAGAGATTAAGGCCGAGGACGGGTCTGACACAAAAGAAGATGAGGGAAAGGCTGAAAAAGATGAAGATAATGCAGAAAACGAAGTAAATGAACCTACTGACAAGGATGAGCCAGAAGAAAATGATGAGGATGTCCCAAAAAGACACAGAGGCTGGATATGGTTGGTCATTTTGCTTTTACTTGCGCTTTTGGCAGCTGCCGCATACTATTTCAAAGATCAGTTGAAAGAACTG
>CACXXY010000164.1 GCA_902771655.1 uncultured Bacteroidota bacterium
CATATCACTGATACAGTGATTCTTGATCAGCTCACGGATGGTGTCAAAACCTATTTTTTCCTCAAAAGAAGCAGGATATATCATCTACAACAAATTAGGTTGCAAAGGTACATGAATTTCCCGAAATAAAAGTAGTCATTTTAAATTACTCGCCATAAATCCGAATTTCATTAATACAAAGATATTATTCCGAAAAAAACACATTGAAGTGTAACGTTTCGGCACTTTCATGCGTCATGCTTATATAGGGGTATAATGCATGTTTATCTCATTGGATTTTTATTTTTTTAATACATAGATAGTCATGAAAGACACGCAATGCCATTATTTCTGTAAAACCGCTCCGAAACTTCGCCGTTTTTTGCCATTTGCGCTTTGTTTAATCCTTTTGCAAACTGTTTTCTTCTCCACCTCCGCCCAAGGCGAGTGGAAGTGGGCGAACTATTGGACGGGCAATGATGACCCGTTGAACAGTAACACCCCTTTCAATCATGTGGTACGCACTGCCTTTGACGATGACGGGAATGTTTATGTTTTCGGAAGCTTTGGCGGCAACGCAACGATGTATGCCCAAAACGGCAACACACACTTTGCCAATGATGTTTCCATTGTGTCTAATAGTTCTCCAGGCAATGTTTTGGCAAAATTCAACCCACAAGGGAATTTGCTTTGGTATAAGAGTATCAAGAGCACAAATGGCAATTGTCTCCCTTATGATATGGTTATCAAAGATGGTCTCATTTTAATTGCAGGTGAATATAGTTGGAATTATGCTCAGAACAAACCTTTATGGTTTTTTGACACACTTATTACAACACAAACAGCACTTTCATATGGGAATGGAGCCTACCAACCTCCTTATACTTTTGGCAATTATTCTTACTTTGTTTATTTTGACCCTGATGGCAATATCATTCAAAAACACTTTGTGCAAACCATATCAAGGGAACTTGATGGTGGGGGGGGGCATGGCATATTCCCACTTGGAAGCAGGTTCACAGGTGGCTATCCTGTTTGCGTTGACAATGACAATAACATATACATCGCCATAAGCATGCAATACAAAGGAAATGAATCCGACCCATACGGCATAATCATAGATGCAGACACCGCAAATACTGCAATCACATACAATTTGTATTTGCCTGGGAATTATTGTGGTTTATCCCTCAACAATATCATGTTGTATAAGTTTACTTCGGATTGGAAACTGGCGTGGGGAAAACCACTGGTTCATCATACCGAAGGACTGGCACCAGCCATCCCTTCAGACACGGTGAATCCAAGTTTCAGGCCTTTTGTCGGGGGGATGAGCATTGATGATGATGGCAATCTCTATGTGTCTGGCCACTTAATGGACATGTGGGTAACAGACCAATACAACCAATACCCCATGTATATCTATTGGGACAGTACGCATCGAGCAACTATAGACGACCACGGATTGGCATTCTGTATGCCATTTGTGATAAAATATGATTCTGCTGGAATTGTCCAATGGTCTAATCAACCTTATATGAAGCACGAACCTACGGCAACATGGTATAACAAGATATATTGGACTGACAACTGTGTGGCAGGAAGCAGTGTGTATATTATGGGGGATACAAGAGTGTCGGAAGGGTATAACACTTTGTATTATTTCGATAATGAAAACCAAGTTATGAACGCTAACCAAACCTCATGCTTTTTTGCCAGATTTAATAAAAATAATGGAAGTTTTGAAAATTGTGGAGTCGTGCCTGGTGAAAGTACTTATGTTGGATCAGGTACTTCCAAACCCGCAGTCGTTAATAATCACTTTGTAGGTCTATTCAAAGATTCTTTCTGTAGATATTATGTGTTGGGGCAATTCAGCACTAATGGAATATTTAAAAAAGGAGATACAATAATTGTGAACAATAGCAGTACAATGTCTGCAAATCAAGAAGTTGTTATAAACGAAACAGGACACATTCTGAATAGTTTTATTACTACCCAAGACCTGTCTTTTGGCCATGACCTAACCCTCAATTTCGATGACCACCAGCACAGTCACGCCATCATCGCCTACCGTTCCGACCCGTCCATTTTGGAGCCGTACCCAGTAGATTCAACGGCGGTGGCGCAGTATGACGAGCGGTTAGACCGTATTCGGCTCTATCCGAATCCCGCCACCGACCATATCACCATCGAAAGTCCGGAAGACTTGCCCATCAACGCAGTGGCCGTCACCAACCTCGCCGGTCAGTTGCTCTTTATCCAGCCCGTCGGCAATGTCCGCACCGAGGTAAACGTCCGCAACCTCGCCCCCGGTACGTACATCGCGCACATCAACACCCGAGCGGGCAACACCGAAAGGAAGTTTGTGGTGAGGAGGTAGCAGTTGGTAGTTGGGGCGATGGCAGGTCGGAGGCCACCGTCTGTTGCTTATTCTACCCTTACCTCTTTTGTTTAGCCAACTTTTTCACGGTGTCAACCTCTTTGACAAGCTGTTCCGTAGTAGGAAGATACAATTTGTACTCACTGGCGAGTATGGTTTTGTTATCTTCAGGCAACGTCATTCTTACCAGCGTGTCATTCTTTTGGGTGCAGAGCAAAATGCCTATGGTGGGATTCTCATCGGGCAGTTTCTCAATGCGGTCATAGTAATTGACATACATCTGCAATTGTCCCAAGTCCTGATGGGTCAGTTTACCCGTTTTCGTCTCAATTATGACAAAACATTTCAATAGACGATTGTAAAATACGAGGTCAACGAAGAATTCATCATCTTCAAGCATTATCCGTTTCTGGCGATCTACAAAAGTGAACCCTTTACCCAGTTCGAGCATAAATTCTGTGAGATGAAACCGGATGGCGTCCTCCAAATCTTTCTCGTAGTAGCTCGATTTTGGATGCAGACCTAAGAATTCCAGCATCATGGGTTCCTTTATCACCTCTGCGGGATTTTCTGGGATTCTCTGTTTGCGGGCAACAGCCAATACACTCTCCTTGTCATTACTCATAAGCAGACGCTCATAAAGCATAGAATTGATTTGCCGCTCCGTCTCTCGTGCCGTCCATGCATTGTTGACCGATTCCAACTCATAATACTCCCGCTTGTCGGGATCCTCAATCTGAATCAGCCTACGATATTGACTCCAATTCAATTGCGAACGCATTGTGTTCGCAATTGGGTAAGTCCTGTAAAACTGACGGCTTTGTTCTAATTGGCGCACACTGAACCCACTCCCATATTCAGGTGTCAAAAGCTTCGAAAGGTTCCTGATGATGTACTTGCCATAGTCTGCGCGATCTTTCCCTTGCTGCTCTTCTTCAAAGATACGCTTCCCTATGTTCCAATACATCTGTACGCGACAGAAATCAACGCTACGCACGGCATTACTGCGAGCATTTTCTATTATCTGACAGGTGTCTTGATAAAGCGTGTCGATAGATTCGATTTTTACAAGTTCAGCCTCATTCTTTTTCATCTCTAAATTTTTAAATTGTTGCCTGCAAATTTACAAAATAAGAGCAAACAAATCAAGTGTCAATTATATTTAACTCGCTAAATATCAAAATGATAAAAGTGACATTTTTCGTTTGAAAAGAGGTTGTTTTCGGAAAGAAAGTTGCAAAGTGCAAAAAATGCACAAAACAGTACTTGGCGCCGACTCGGATTGAGCACCTGGAATTTTGGAAGATTTTCCCCGTGAACGTACAATTTCCGTTCACACCCCAACCTCGCCCTTGGCACCTACCTCGCGCACATCAACACCCGAGCAGGCAGCACCGAAAGGAAGTTTGTGGTGAGGAGGTGAAAAATTATTTGGCGGCGAAACATAATTTTAGTATCTTTGCTGCCAAATAATTTTTAGCGTATGAGAACGTCTATTGTTGCAAGAGAGACTGAAATCCACCAGCTGGATACCTTGATGGAGGAAGAACTCCCCCAGTTTGTCGCCGTGTATGGCAGACGGCGTGTGGGTAAAACCTTTTTGGTCAGAGAGTATTTTAACGATGAATTTGCTTTCTTTCACACAGCCATATCTCCTCGTGAACTGAAAGATCGGCAACCAGAATTGCTTTACAGAATCCAGCTGGACGAATTTGGAAAGACTTTGAAATTGTATGGCTATCAAGACGATTCCCAAATCAAAGACTGGTTCGATGCTTTTGACCGTTTGTGGCGGCTTATACAACAACATTCTGCCGAAGAAAGGCTTGTCCTGTTTATTGACGAGATGCCTTGGTTGGACACTCCTCGCGCGGGTTTTATGAGTGCTTTGGAACATTTCTGGAACCGATATGCTTCCGGACGCCACAAACTGCTGCTTATCGCCGCAGGAAGCGCAACGGCATGGATGTTGGACAATTTGGTAAACAACAATGGAGGTCTCTACGACAGGACATCACGTGACATTCATGTACATCCATTTTCGCTTTCTGAAACAGAAACTTATTTCCAAAAACGAAATATCTTAATGGATCGGTATGACATAGCACAGTCGTACATGATTGTAGGTGGTGTTCCTTATTACCTTTCTTTGTTCGAAAAAGGGAAATCTCTTGCCCAAAATATCGACGCTGTTTTTTTCGAGCGTGGCAACAAGCTGCAAAAGGAATACGATCGTCTGTTCCAGTC
>CACXXY010000165.1 GCA_902771655.1 uncultured Bacteroidota bacterium
CACACTGTTTCTTCATATAATCTGACCTCTAATCGTATACTATTGTCAGGCTGGTATAGTATGATTTCACCATAATTTTGATTCAGAACGATACTATTTTCCATTTGTGTAGTTATTGAATGAATGTCTTGCAAAAATACAACACCCAAATCATAAAATCAAGAACCCTAACATTGTTAATTTACTAAAAATCAACATTATAAGAAATGACACATTTCATTCAAAAAAATGACCTTTTTAAACATAAAAAAACACTGAATCAAAAAATGAGATATTCTTATGATTCCAAAACTTTAGGATAATAGTTGGGACTTTTGGAAGAAATATTCTATATATGCGTCAAATTGGGTGTTTGACAACCAACCTTTTTGCAAGCCTTGCAAAAAGCCAGAGCACTTTATGTTTTGAGGTATTTTTGTGGTCTAAAAAAGCCAAATCAAATGACTATAAACATTTCATACAACAGACCGCCCATTTTGTACAATGGGTATTATAAAAGTTCTGGATGTAATTGCAAATACGCTATTTTTGCCCAGTCTTTCGTTGGAAGACAACTGATAAACCATTTTTCTTCAACAAAAAAAACATGAAAAAAATCTTTTCCAAACTTCTCAAGACACCTTTCCACAAAATCATTTGCCTCGCATTGGGAATTATGGCAGTACTGCCTTGCTGTTCCCAGAAACAAAACTCTTTATTGGAATGGTGCACCGTTTACAGTGCCGATTCGCTCTATTCGGTTGATATACCACAAGGCTATAGCTATTTCGAAGCCTTGGACATGTCATCCAAATACACCACATATATAACATACGACTCTGGCGAATATGAAAACTTGATTTTCATAAGCATTTGGCAGAATATAAATGACAATTTAAAAGACTATGCAGAGAGTTTACATCAGTCGGAAATCTGTCTTGAGTCCAATTCTGAATCAAAAAACTATTACAGCAAATTGCAGTTAAAAGCAATTCAAACTGAGGATTCTTTAGTAGTTTTCCGTTCAAGAGAAAAAAAACATCACTTTTACTATCTCTTAAAGAAAAGTGGAGCACATACTTATTTGATTTCCATCATGTCCGACTTTGACACCAAGAAAACGTGGAATACTTCCATGGCTCAAAAAATAGCGAATTCCATTCACGACCATACCAGGGAAGTTTTGTTTAGTTATCTTACAGCTGATAAAAAAGAGGGAAAATGGATTCTTCAAAAGCCTGGATTTTCAGTGGATTCAAGTTACGAGTTTCAATTTTTTTCAAAACGGTTGGCGGAAACAATTCTTGGATGCCAAGAGGATGTTTTGCATTTGAGTCAAAAGACAAAAAGTGTGTCTTTTTTGTGGATGCTTTTGAATTGCCCTTTGGCATGACTGACAGTGCCGAAATAGAAAAATACAAGGAAACACTACAAAACAACGGGATCCGCTTTATTGAACAAAAACTGAATGATTGTATCGTTATCAAGGAGGCAAACGAAACCAATGCTGCAAATGACGATAGTATTTTGGAATGCTTTACTGTTTTCAAAGGGAAGCGGATCTGGTCCATCGGTCTTTTCCGCGACCCCAGCCTACCCCAAATGACAGACAAAGTGCTTCAAGAAATGGAGTTTTGGGAGTAAAAAAAAACATTCGCCATACCGGGAAGATCTCGGCTTATCGTTGCAAGTTGGAGCAAATAAAGAGATGCTGGAAGATATGAGAAATCCTTCATGTTTGCAATAATGGATTTGCGAAGCCTCGTTTCTTTGAAATCAAGAGGTAAATTAGAACTCCAATCTCAGTTGTCGCTTCAGTTGGAAGCTGCGGCGGTGATAGGGGCTGTTGCCGTATTTCAGCACCGCTTCCTGATGGTAAGGCGTGGGATAGCCTTTGTTGTCCTTCCAGCCATACATGGGATATTCCTCGTGCAGGTGCTCCATCAGCTCATCGCGGTAACATTTGGCCAAAATCGAGGCAGCAGCAATGGACAGATAAGTGGCATCTCCCTTAACCACAGTCTTATACGGAATATCCGTGCGGTTGACAAAGCGGTTGCCGTCAATCAGCAACAACTGCGGTTTGAGAGTCAGCTGCTGCACGGCACGTGTCATCGCCAAAAAAGAAGCCTGCAAAATGTTAATCTTGTCGATTTCCTTTTCAGATACCTGCCCTACCGCCCAGGCCAAAGCATCACGCTCAATAATCGTTCGCATTTGGTTTCTCTTGGCGGCAGAAAGCTGTTTGGAGTCATTGATTTCCTCATTCTGATAATTGTATGGCAAAATCACAGCAGCCGCAAAAACAGGCCCTGCGATACAACCTCTGCCTACTTCGTCGCATCCACATTCAAGTATTTCAGTATCAGAAAAATGACTCTTTAAAGGCATAAGGCAACAACAAAAATCAGCATCATAAAATCATTGACTAACGGATGCTCTTTCATTTGTGACAACATACTGTAATACAGTGTCATAGGTATCAAAAGAAATCCCACTGCATGATGAAAGTCAAAAGGAGAGAATACCATCAGCAGCAAACATGACATGGTAATCAAATGTATAGTTATCAATCTTTTACGAAGAAGCACTGTCTTGCTGTCATATTGTATTTTCAGCACCACGGTGGCATAAAGCAAAGACACCACCGTTGTGGCAATCAGCACCATCACTTGCCAGGAATACATTTCTGTCATGGCAAAAGTATTGTAAAACCTGATCCCTGACACGAACTGGTACAATTCGGGCAAACGATTGCTGAAGAAATAGAAACTAAAGCAGTATAAACAAACCAACAAAATGCCCAAAATATAAACAATGATATCTTTATATTTACTGAACCTGTTGATTACCAATGAACTGATAACAAAGAAAGCCACAAACACCATAGGAGGATAAAAGAGTGAGGCCACACCCGTCAAAATTCCTGACAGAAGGTCTTTGCTTTTCAGATTGCCATTGTCATAATCGAAATTCAGACTGATGATGATGACTAAAAACAGATTGGACAACAAAACAGGGGACAATTCGGATATAAAGCCGCCACAGCATAAAATAAGCAGAAACCAGATGCATACCATCAGGTGATGATTGTCACCGAAACCACCCCGGAAATAATAGACATCAGTAAGCAGAATCTGCAAGAGCAAACTTATGCTGATGACCGCAATCATGCCGCCATAATGATTTTGCAACGAAGAGAGCATCAGCCATAAAGAGGTGGACGATGGGACCTGCACAAAGTGTGTTGAACCAACAAATTGCAACACAGCCCACGTCAACAAAGCCATCACACAGACTACTTGCAGAAACAATTTTGACTGGATAAATCGAAACATCCTTTATTTTTTGGCAAAAATACGAATTAATTTGCTACCTTTGCCAACTCATTTCTCAGGAAATTAAAAAAGCATGAAAAAAAACGCCAAGAAAGCAACTATATGGTTGATTATCATAGGTTTGATTGCCACCGGCATTATCTTTTTCGCCACACGTCCTTCCATCGTGGAAGAGGTAAAAAAGGGAACAGCCAAACTTTTTGTATATGAATACATTCCAAATCAGAAAGTACAAATTGACAGTTGTTTGGTAAGCTTGTCAGCAGATTCCATTTATAAAGACTTCAGAAAAAAATACCGTTTTCATTATCAGACCATTGGCATGGCATCTTTCAGCGACAGCAGCCGTCTGTTGATGGTCAGCGAATTACCTCCCCACTTTGAGACCGACTCTGTCGCCTCCATCTTCAAAAAATTCACCCACAAAATGGAATTACGCAAGCATTCCATCGGCTACGATGGCTATGTGACCGACATGCTGATATACTTGGGCAACGCCACCCAGGAGAATTGTGACAATCTGATTCGCAAACTGAACAAAGAACTCTTTTTCAGCGAATACAAACCTACGGTCATAGCGTTGCCTGTGGAAGAAAAACGGCAATATTTTGCCAGGGAAAACATTGATTATCAAATCACTCTGAATGAGTTCAACATCTGGTTCATGGAAGACGGTGAAGGCTTTATGACCTTGGACGACACCAATCATGTAATGACCATATCCGACATGTTTGCCGAACAATCGCGAGGGGTATTTTTCAGCCAGTTGCCAGGTTTTGTGGCTTGGGCCATGGCCAAAAACGAAGACATAGCCGGACAAGTGGGCGACATACGCCAGTTTACCCTGGATGCAGACCTGATTTTGGGTGCCTTGGCCGACAGCAGCACCCTGGTCATCATTGGCCGTGAACGCCAGTCTCCGCTGAATGAACTGCCACCACTGCAGATAGAAAGCATCCTTTTGTTGGCCTCCACCACCGAAAAAGAATTGTCGCAAAGTCTCGACATCAACGACCTGATGGCCGGCAAGATGAACAATGGTCGCGACTGGTGCCCCACTTACCTGAGCAAGGAGCTGGAAAACACCGAATTTGGCGACCTAATGACCATCACCGACGTGCTTCTGAAGGACTGGTCAGAACGTGGCACCATCCAAGAAGGCTATTACCGCTATCCGGATCCCGGCTACTACCCTTTCGACAAACCCTTGTTCAGGAAATTAGGCTTATCCGAATTAGTCTATAACTGGAATACCGCAGGAGCCATGTATGCCATTGACTGCGAAGGATATACCATCTACACACTGAACCGCACTGGCTCACTGCCTGTCAGCTACTTCAATTCGCAGGAGCGGAGCGAATCCATCGGTTACCGCTATGAAAGCCAGGCCTATCACTATTTTGCCACACTCTGCAACACCGACTTGGCCCGTGTGGTACAATATACAGCTCTTTATCAATTATTTATCGACAACAACATCAGTTATTCCGGCAACACCTATCCTTCTTTCCCGAAAAACAAGCCATTTTTGTTGTACAAGCCCACGGTCAATCTGCTCAATACCATCAAAAACATGAGCAATGAGGAAATTGCCGCTTTTGCCGACAGTCTGTCACACCGCACTTTCGACAGGTTTCAGAAAGAACACGTTGACAAACAATTACGCGAGAACGAGCAAAACTACAACATGACCTATACTGACGAGCATATTGACTACATTTATAAAAATGTTCACCAAAATACAAAGGCGGGCATCAGTGGAGACATCAACGAAGTGAAGAGCCTGCTCAACGGACTGTCGGAGGACCAATTCAAGCAATTGGCCAAGTTCCTCTCCTACCCTCGCGGGATTGCCGTGAAAGACAGGGAAACATACAACACCATGTTGCGTGCCCGTAAAATCAACCAGCTGATGCGGGAAGTTGGCAAGAACAATCTCGACTTGTTGGGCATGGACTTGAACAATGTGAAGAACTATTTTGCCGGAAATCTGGCAGGAAATAGCGGGCGATACATGAAGACCTCCTCGCTTATCATCACCTTCAACGACCTGCTGACCACTGGCGGTCACAACCTATCGTCACGCATCAGCAGGGTAAATTCCATGACGCATTACAAGCAAAGCAAGGGTAATTATGTGCCGAAAGACTACGACCGGCCTGCCAATACTGAGCCCGTATTGGCCGAGAACAAGCCGACCACCTCAGGACCTTCCACGAGCACTCCCGACGCGAGTAAGCCAACCAGTGGAACAACTCCCAGCAGCAAACCAAGTGGTAGTGCGGCACCTAGTGGCAGCAGACCCTCAAGCGGCACTGCTCCCGGTGGCAATAGCAGACCGACAAGTTCCGCAACGCCTAGCAGCGGAACAAGGCCAAGCACAAGCACAAGTTCGGGCACTCGTCCCAGCACTACAAGTACATCATCAAACAGCCATAGTAGCACTTCTACCAACACGGCAAGCAGTCGAAGCACGAACGAGAGGACTGTAAGAAGTTGAAAACTGAAAACTGAAAACTGAAAACTGAAAGTCAATAAGGTATTTGTAGGGACGCGTTGCATGCGTCCGCAATCTGTAGGGCTGTCACATTGTGGCAGCCGTAGGGAGGAATGTGGATTAAATCCAGAATCCAGAATCCAGAATCCAGAATTCAACGGACGCACGTGGTGCGTCCTTACTGACCCCCCGTAACCTGATATCCGTAACCTAAAAAAGAGAGAGGCGACAATGTCGCCTCTCTCTTTCGTCGGGGTGAAAAGACTCGAACTTTCGACCCCTTGCACCCCATGCAAGTGCGCTAGCCAACTGCGCCACACCCCGATGCTCATCTCTTGTGAAAT
>CACXXY010000166.1 GCA_902771655.1 uncultured Bacteroidota bacterium
CTTGTTGTTCTTTTTGAGGATTTTCTCGATGACACCTTCGCCGACTTTTTGGCCATTGTTATCGACCAAGAAAACATGGGCGCCTTCCTCGGCATTGTACTCGATGGGCAAGAAGCAAACATTCTTGGCGAGGTCGTAGCCGAAGATGGCCAGACCCGGGCAGCCTGACACACACTGCATACAGCCGATGCATTTGTTGTAGTCAACGGTAGGTGTGCTGCTGGTAGAGGGCTTGGTGATGGCGCCATGTGGGCAGGCGAAGGTGCAAGGATTGCAGGCAAAACCGTATATGCAGTCTGTTTGTACGAATGGTTTCAGCTTCATGCGTTCGGGCGTGGGAAGATTGGGTTTCTCCAACACGCGCACAGGATGCTGCTGTGAGTCGATATATTGGCGTGAAATGTCAAGATAGTCGTCGTAGTTAAAGCGGATGTTAAGGTTCTGTGCCACCTCGTAGGCCACCTGTTTGCCACGGAGCACAGCGCTGGTGCCTTCGCCGATACGGATGGCGTCGCCTGCACCATAGACATTGTGGCCGAACACCTCGCGTCCTTTGGTGAGGAGCTGGTTGTCGGGAATCAAACCGGTGCAGATGTTGATGATGTCGATGTCGTCAATTACTTGCTCAGTGCCAGGGATAGCCTTGAAGTTCTCGCATTTGGCGATGACGGCTCCCTTGATTCCGCTGTAGTCGTCGTTGGGGATGGCGCGCACAAGGGTATAGCCTGTCATGATAGGAATGCCTAAGCGGCGCACACGGTTGGCCTGCACAGGGAAACCACCCTCGTGGGGCATAGCCTCGATGATAGCCTTGATGGTGGCTCCGGCCTGCATGCCTTGGTAAGAGGTGAGGTAGCCAATGTTGCCGGCACCTACGGTGAGGACACGTTTGCCGAGCAGGGTGTGCTCCTGGTTCATCATCTTTTGGAAAACAGCTGCCGTATAGACACCAGGTACATCATCATTCTCAAAGGCAGGTAAGAAAGGCACGGCACCCGTGGCCACCACAAGGTGTTGTGCATCCACGTAAGCCATCTCGCCGGTGGCGATGTTCTTGATGGCCACACGCTGGCCTTCGAGGAGATCCCATACGGTATGGTTGAGCAGAATGCCGCTTTGGTCGTCACCCGCCAAAGTTTTGGCGATGTCGAAACCACGCATGCCTCCGAAGCGTTTCTCACGCTCGAAGAAGAAGAACTGGTGGGTCTGCATGTTGAACTGGCCGCCGATGCGGTTCATGGAGTCGATGACGAGGTTGTCGATGCCGAAGGCGTTGAGCTGCTCGCGGCAGGCCAAACCTGCAGGACCTGCACCGATGATGGCCACGGTGGTCTTGTAGATTTTCACCTCGCGGGGATGCTGTTCAACCACATTGGGCATTTCCGCCTCCTCGTGGGCGATTTGGCGCACTTCACGCACCCCGTCAACGGGGGTGATACAGATACGGCGCACCGTGCCATCGACTAGCATTTCGCAGGCACCGCACTTGCCGATGCCGCAGTTCAGGCTTCGGTTACGGCCGTTGAGGCTGTGGCTGTGTACGGGAAATCCGGCCTGATGCAAGGCCGCTGCGATGGTGTAGCCCTTGTGGCCTGTCACTTTCTGTCCGTTGTAGGTAAAGGTGACTTCTTCCGCTTTCGGAATATCCAAAATGGGATGTTCTTCGATTCTTTTCATGAGATTTGTGCTAATTAATTGTTTTATAGTAATTTGTGTAATTTTTGAATTTTTCAGAATGCAAACAACAAAGTTATGTAAAAAATCAAATAAGTGATACCTATTTGATGAAAAAAAGTTTTCTTTTTTTATCCTCTTTCTTTTGCAGCCACAAAAGAAAGAGGCAAAGAAAAGTGGCTTTTCCGCACGCTGCGTTAGGGCATGTAGGCAACTGCGTCTCGCAGTTGCATTATATCCTCATCTGCGAGGACGCAGATGGTTACGATTACCATAGAGACGGGGCGTCCCCCATCTCGTGTACATGATATACTTGCTACCGCAGAGAAGTGTCGTTATAGCTGATAGAAAAAAACATGCTTTAGCCATGTATGCTAACTATATCATTCTTTTGTTATTTTTGCATTATTAAGTTTCATGTTTTTTTATCCTTTTCTTTGGGACGTATGAAGCCGATGGGCCGGTATGGAATTGATTGACTGCTGGAGTCAGAAGCCTGAAGTTCCGCAAGAGCAGTTGTAATTGCATCAAGCTGTGTGCGAGTATCTTCATTGATGTCATATTGAACTGCAAGAAATTCACGTATGTCTTTTCTAATATCCTCTATTTGTTCTCTCAATTCGATATAGGTTGCCGCAAGCGGAATTTCCGCCAAATGGCGATAATTCACAAAAGCTTTCATAATTTGCCGGTTTGCTTGTATTGCGACTTCTGATCTCAATACACTGCTGAGCATTGCAACTCCAATTTCCGTAAAAGCGAAAGGCAAAAAACGTTTTTTGGGGATGGATTTTGCGGTCACAATTTGTGACCGCAAATCTGTAATATCTTCATCATCAGATGATTGAAATATGTTTTGTTGCGTCTTAAAGATTCTCCATTCTTCTTTCGTAAGCTGGAACATAAATTCTTCCCCCTCAAATCGTTTAATGTTTCTTTTTACTGCTTGATTTAGTGCCTTTGTTTCTACTTGATAGATTCGCGCGAGATCATAATCAAGCATCACTCGCCGTCCACGAATGATGTAAATCAGATTTTGGACATATTCTATTTGTTTCATATCGTTATATTTTTGCAAAAATAATAATTATTTTATCATGATTTGATTTAAAAATAAAAATAATTTACAATATTAAATTACGCGATTAGATAGCAGAAAAAAATGTTAGCTTGTGTATATCTCGGGGATTTTGCTTACCTTTGCAGAATGTCTTTAATACCGATGCATTATGCAGAAAAAACTCTTCTTATTGGACGCTATGGCTCTGATTTACAGAGCTTACTATGCAATGGTGAAATCTCCCCGCATCACTTCCAAAGGGGTGAACACCTCCGCCACTCTGGGCTTTACCAACACCTTGTATGAGGTTTTGCGACAGGAACAACCTACGCACATAGCCGTGGCTTTTGATACAGGAGCACCTACGCTGCGTCATGCCGATTTCGCCGCTTATAAGGCCAATCGCGAAGCTACTCCCGATGACATCATCAATTCGATACCTTATATCAAAAAGGTGATAGACGCTTTCAACATCCCCATGGTGATGATGGACGGCTATGAAGCGGATGATGTGATTGGTACACTGGCGAAAAGAGCTGAGATAGAGGGATTTCAGGTGTATATGATGACCTCCGACAAGGACTATGGCCAGTTGGTGTCCGATAATATTTACATGTATAAGCCTGCCAAGTTCGGTCAGCCGGCACAGGTGGTGGATGTGGCTGGAATCTGCGAGAAATACGGTATTAGCAAGCCCGAACAACTGATTGACATTCTGGGGCTTTGGGGTGATGCGTCCGATAATATCCCTGGAGTGCCCGGAGTAGGAGAGGTGAAAGCCAAGAAACTGATTGCCCAGTTCGGCTCCATTGAGAATATCTATGCCAATATTGACGAGGTGGGCAACCCCAAGCTGAAGCAGGCACTTATTGAGAACCAGGAACAGGCATTGACCTCTAAGATGCTGGCAACCATTATTTTAGATGTTCCGGTGGAGTGTGATTTCGAGGCGATGAAATACACTGGCCCCGACCCACAGAAGCTGAAAGCAGTGTTCGATGAGTTGGAGTTCCGCGCCCTTGCAAAGCGTGTCTTCACGGATTTGTCACTACCTCAAGTTTCAAAGAATCAGGTAGCTGCCAGTCAGCCAGACTTGTTTTCTACCTCTTCTCAAACTTCTGATAATTCTGAGGAGAATACACTTTCTCATCATCAAAATTATGCTTCTGTTAATCATAATTATCAAAAAATAAATAAGATAGAAGAAATAAGCGGTAAAGCAGACCTCAAGGCCACTTTGTTCTTCGATTGGCTAACAGTCAATGATAAAATTGCGGGTTTCGCTTTTGCTTTTGACGATAAAACGGTGTATTATCATCTGTTGGAAGAGGCCTCAAATTTCAAGAAAATACTTCAATATATATTTGAGAATGAGCGTCTTGTGGTTTCATACGCCCTGAAGCAAACTTTCAAGTATTTTCATGGCTTGAAATTGAAGGTGAAGGCCACTTTCTTTGATTTGCAAATTGCCCATTATCTGATTCAGCCTGAGATTCAGCATAAGCTGGAAATGTTGGCGGAAAGATATCTGGATTATGAGCTGATGAGCGATCCTAAGGAGTTGCATCTTGCTGTCTGCGAGCATGTTGAAGTGTATGCTCAACTGTATCCCATCTTCAAGAAAGAGTTGGAACAGAATAAGCTGACCTCCTTGTTTGATGAGGTAGAGATGCCTTTGACAGAGGTGCTGGCAGACATGGAATACACTGGGGTTAAGTTGGATACAGAGGTGTTGCGAGAGAACTCACAGACTTTGGCTCAGGATATTGCCGATTTGGAAGAACATATCTATGCTTTGGCAGGCGAGAAATTCAATATCGGTTCGCCTAAGCAGATGGGAGAAATTCTGTTTG
>CACXXY010000167.1 GCA_902771655.1 uncultured Bacteroidota bacterium
TACAAAATCATTCTGAGATAAACAAGGATAAAATTAATATAACTTGCTAAAAATCAAACATATAAAAACAACATTTTTCGATATAAAAGTTGCAGATTCTAATATAATAATTGCAAATTGTAAAAAATATGCGAAGCCGAAGGTGTCCACATAACGGGGAAGCAACCTGATATTTTGGAAGATTTTGGCGGTGAGTGTGCATATCTCCACTGCTTTACGGATGCACCCGCACCAACCTGCTCTTCGCCTCCGTGCTCACGTGCGCGAGGTAGAGCCGGATCAAAACTGAAACGAGTACACAAAATAGAACGTGGAGTTGTAGTGTTTCTTGAGGATTCCGGTGGTGACTTCTTGTTCGGGGATGCCAACCGGGATGAGGGAATGGCTGAAGCGGAGTGATAGGCCGTGGTGACGTTTGAAGACGTAAGAAAGGCCTGCAAGAAAAGAAAACTCAAACCGATTGAGGTCATAATAGTCGTCCCACACATCGCTCCAACTCGCAGTGCCAGCAGGAGTACTGATATGGTGTCGTTGTACAGTCCTCTGATACAACAGAAAGCCGATTGTGGGGCCGAAATCAAGCCACACTCCATCATTGTCAATCTTAATGCTGTTAAAGCGAAATCGTAATAGAAGCGGAAATTCTATGTAGCCCAAAGACGTTGAATGCTTGTCTTTACATGCCAATCCTTTAACACCGAAATTAGGTTTGGAGCGGGTGCCTTTAATGGTAAAATTCATATCCAGCTGCAGCAACATTCGTACATTGTAGTTGTCAACAAGTTTTACACAGCCGAATAATCCAGCTGTTATTCCTGTTTTCCAATATCCAGGAATATTATCCGCAGACATCGCTGAAAATGTATTGCCGAATACAACACCTCCGCCGAAATAGGACTTTTGGGAGAAGCCTTGCAGAAAGCACAGGCTCAACGCAAAAATCAGAATCAGTCGGTTTCTCATTGTTTTTTTATTGGATTGTTAACGTGGGAAAAGGGAATGTGGCTTGGATATGGATGTGTGCAGTGTGACGGTAGATATGTTCTTCCGATTACCAAAGGGCAACACGTCCGAGATGGCCGAGGTCGAGTGTGGCGGTCTCTGCGCCGAGAGCTTTGAAAGCCCGTATGATGGTGCTGTAGGTGATGCTTCGCCCGCTCTCAATCTTGGATACTTCCGCCCGTTTCACCCCCATACGCTCTCCCAGCTGCTGCTGCGTGAATCCGATTTTCTTCCGAGTCTGTTTGATGGCCTCTCCAATGCGATATTCCTCCACTCCTGCTCGCACTTGCGCGTCAAAAGTGTCTCTTTCAGGAGTGCCGACCTCGCCAATGTATTTGACGAGCATTTCTTTGTGTGTCTTAATCTCCATTTTCTTCTCGTGTTTTATAATAGTTGTCTCTAATACTTTCTGCATGTTCAATCTCTTGCTTTGGCGTTTTTTGGGTTTTTTTGTCAAATCCGTGCGTTGCCACTACAATCGAAGACCGTGTTTTGTCCCAAAACGAAAGCAATCTGTACTCGTTGCTCTCATATTCGGCCCGGAACTCCCATATCCTTGATTCGCCCAATTTCTTGAAAATCCGGGAATCTACGACTCCCATACTCACCAAGGAGATATTGTAGAATAGTTTTTTCCTTGCCTTATCCGGCATAGCATCTATATATGACTGAGCTTCTTCGAGATATTCAACATCAATGTTCATCGCCTTGTTTTTTTCAAAACGCAAAAATACAAAAAATGTTACAATATTGGAAACAAAAAAAGAGTAGGTTAGCGACAAAAAGTTATCTTCACATATCGCTCGTATCTTCACGTATTATTTCATTGTTATCTACTATTCTTAACTGCTTCACCTTTGCGCTCCCCACTTCCGTATTCACATGCACGACATACATCCTTGCTGGGTGGTGGCGGACTGAGATTTCGGTGCGGCAGAAGGTGCACTCTCTTGAGCAAAATCTTCCCAATAATCCAAGTGTTTCACCCGAGGCGTGTTCGCTAACGACTTCTCGCATTTTTTGCAAGTTGCATCTTTTATCACAAAAATTGCATCTTTCCCATCGAAAAATGTCACTTTTATAATATTGATTCTTAATGAATTAAAAGTATTTTGCTCTTGATTTGTTTGCTTTAATTTCATAGTTATTGCAGGCAATAATATTTAAAGAATAAAGATGGAAAAAGAAATTCTTCTCGCTAACAAATCTATGCAGGACATCATTTACGACATCAGAGGTGTCAAAGTTATGCTGGACTATGACTTGGCAGCCATTTACGGTGTAGAAACCCGTACTTTGAATCAAGCGGTGAAGCGAAATATAGAACGTTTCCCTCAGGATTTTATGTTCAGACTTACTGAAGAAGAATGGGATGCTCTTGCGCAATCTGGTATGATATCACAAATTGTGATATCATTGCTCAGTAAACGAAAAAAGACCAGTCCACCATACGCTTTTACGGAACACGGGGCAAGTGGAAGCCGTTTTGACCGGTTTCTTCCTCGGCGGGATTGATACAGCATTTGCGGATGTCAATCCACTGTTGGAGGAGGGCTTTGAGTTTCTTGTCGTAGTAGTCAAAGGAGAGCAATTGTACGTAATCGTATCACACTTAATCTTCAACAAGCTCTTCTAACGGCAAGATAAAAGTGCAACCGAAAGCAGCGAATCCTATAACACCTGTTTCTTTGGAAGATTTTTCTTTTAACTTGATTATAGAGAAAACTTTATAATTCTCTATATCAATGTCATATAATAGAGAACCGAGACCTGCTGAAACATCGTCATCTTCCATTATTGAATTAGCCAAATATTGTGTGAAGATATCTTGATCGGATAACTCATTGCGAACACCTTTTCTTAATGCTATGGACAGCTCTTTTTGGGCTTTTTCTCTTTGAATGTCCTCCGATGGTAAAGTAATAAATGCTATAATGACAATTATTATTGCCAACACAAATAAAAACCAGAAAAAAAATCTGTTCTTTTTTTCTTTGTCAAGTCTTTCCCCGCAATGTTTGCATTTTTTTGCTACAAATAGGATGTCCTCCCCACAACAAGGACATTTTTTCGTCTTTTTTTCATTAATGTTTTCTTCAGGAGGATTATCTTTTGAATTTCCTGTGTTAGAAACATAAACACTATCTATTGTTGAAATTTCCATAATGATAGATATTTATAATTATACCAAGGTAAAATAATGTTTATCTTTCACACTTGTTTTTTTCCCTGCAAACCATATAATAATCTAATGTAAATAACGTCACTCATAATTATTGTACCACAAACTTCTTTGATATATTATTGTAGGTATAAATATATGTTCCTTTAGGATAACCATTTACATTCAAAAGAACTTTATCAAAATCACTACTGATATTTAACACATCCACAAGTTGACCGTTTATATTAAACACTTTCATTTGCGTGGTTTCGCCTGGACATAATGTATAGGGTAAGGTTATTGTGTTTAGAGAAGGATTTGGATAGGGATTTTGATAGTCTCCAATGTGAGTATACGTAACCATAGTGCTTGGATTATAGTTTCCTCCAAGAGAATATATGTTATAATAATTTTGAATAGTAGCCGAAGTGTTATAATACGTACTTTCCTGAGTAACTATTATTAATTGATTTCCTATTTTATAAATTCCAGAAAAGTCGTTTACTTTCAAATCAAAAATAAAAACTATTTCTTTGTCCTCATTAATTATTAACTGTCTATTTACATAACCTAACGTACTATTATTATAGAAGTTGACACCGACAAGGAATTCAATTTTATCATCCGTATTGATTAGATGCTTCCCTAAACATCTAATCACTCCTGCTGGATAGGGTTGATTTGGATAATTAGATGGATCCGGACTTGAAACAGGAATAGTAGTTAAGTCTATTTGTTTAATAAGGACAAAATTTTGATTATAAATATTATAAATACCTGTTAGGACATTACTATTATTTTTTAATATATAAAAATCTATCGGTTCCATAACGGACTCCCAAGAATTTATCTCAGGAAGATACTCTATAATTCCTTCTCCTTCGGAATTGATTTGAAATGAATGCATTAGGTTAAGTTGAGCTTTCGTTATGAGTGAAACACACATAATGTATATTAATATCAATATCTTTTTCATTAGAACCATCCCTCCTTGGAAGCTAAAGCTAAAAGTTCAAATAAATCCTGTTTGCTTGGAATACGGGCTTGACCACGTGCTGCCTGCAATTTGCCATCTGGGTATCTCCAGATAAATCTGAACCCGTCATCGGAACCTCCATCTTCATAATGGTAAGTTCCCCACTGGAAATATAAACACCAATCGTTCGGGTCATCACAATTGGTCACCTCATTCTTAATTTCAAAATTAGCCATAGTTTATTGATTTAATGAATGTTTATTTTAATAAATTGTCAATGATCCCCACTATACATTCCGCTACTTTCATTCTTACATCCATCATTGGTGAAAGTCCAACAAGGGCAGAATTGTCAAAGTGGAAGTTTTGAAACCAAATAACCTCATATCCATATCTTGTTGCGATATCATACACAGCATTTACGGTGGCACCGCTTGTCCGGCTTGCCGTTACTATTATTTCAGCCTTTGCCTTTTCAGCGGCATCCTCTAACCATAAAGGTTGATCTGAATACGGGTCTCCAAGTGTGGAAATTACAACAGACTTTCCATTTATCTCAAAGTGACACCACTTGTCTTTTCCCGTATTGGGTTTCTCAAAAAATAATGTGTTTTGAGGTGATTCCTTTAAAAGGAAAATTACCTCTAATAGGGTTTCTGTTTTGCCCCAATTAGCCTTTGCATAGTCGCAAATGATGTACTTATTTTCCATAAAGATACTAATAAGACTTTTCAACTGGCAAAAGTACGAATTATCAACCCCTTACAGAAGTACAAATGTCGCCAATTCCGCCACACTTTTGTCGCTAATCATACTACGCCTATGGTTTTGGAACACTCCAAAAGAAAATCGTGATGCAACAGTTTAGAAATCCTTATCAACAATTGCAAATCGATGGTCTCCTTGCTCAGAATCTTATACACATTAGTTCGATCAGTATGTATTGCTTTGGCGAACCATGTGATAGTTCTACCTTGCACCTTCAATTCGGCTCTGATCATATTTCCGATGTGTAGCGATTCCATTTGTGTTGATTGCATAAAAAAAGCGTGGAACTTATTCCTTGCTTGAAGTCCGGGTTACCACACCCACCTATCTAACAAGTCATTCCACGCCGTATTGCTACGGCATTCATAACTGATCCTTGATAGGTTGTGTCCTCTCACGAGGACAAAGTGGTAATTGGACTTCAAGGATAGCCACAAACGCTATCTATTATGTATGTCTTATTTTATTTTTCTTTTTCTTTTTGTACTAATTTATTGAACTTTAATAATATTTCAAAAGAGTTATTTTTCTGTTTTTTCCAATAAATCCTTCGCACTCACTTCCATTTTGCAGAAGGCGAACCACTTCCGTCCCAAATCTTTCAGTGAAGCACCTATATGATAGACTTCGTGGTCAATCATCAAAAACCGGTCGTGCGACCTGTCGAACTTGCGGATTTCTATCGGCTTGTATTGTTTGTTGTGCCTGTCAATGTCAAGTTTGAGCTTGGCATCCTGTGTGGGCGAATAATTCGCCCACACAGCGTTCCATTACAATCTCTCAATCTTCACCCGAATCTTCACATCCTCCAAATCCATCTCCACGCCGTCGGAAACCGTGGCGGCGATGGTCAGGGAGGTGCAGAGGGTCTCGTTGCAGATGTGCTGCTCGAAGGCCTTCAAAGCGGGGGTGATGGCCTCGTTGTTCTCCACGGTGATGGCGATCTTGTCCAGCACCTCAAAGTTGTTCTCCTTGCGGTAGGTCTGCACCAACTTCACGAACTCACGGGCGTAACCCTCGTTCTTCAGCTCTTCGGTGACCTCGATGTCCAAGGCGACGGTGAGTGCACCGAAGTTAGCCACCACCCAGCCGGGAATGTCCTGCGCCTGGATCTCCACGTCGTCGGTGGTGATCTCCACAGGCTGACCCTCGATCTCAAACCTCATCACACCCTCCTTCTCCAACTGCGCGATCTCTTGCTGCGAGAAGCCCGTGATCTTGGCGGCCACTAACTTCATGATCTTGCCGTATTTCGGTCCCAACTTCTTGAAATCGGGTTTGATACGCTTCACGAAGACGCCGTCCTCGTTGCTGACGAACACCAACTCCTTGACGTTGACCGCTCGTCCATCACGGGAATCATAATCTTGGAGAGCGGCTGACGTACTTTCAGGTTGGTTTTCTTACGCAGTGCCAACACCATAGAACTGAACTGCTGCGCAAGCTGCATACGCTCCTCCAACTCCTTGTCAATCAGTTCCTCGTGTACCTCGGGATAGTCGGCCAAATGCACGGACTCGAAGGCTTCCTTGCCGGTGACACGGTTGAGGTCCTGATAGAGCTTGTCCATAAAGAACGGCGCGATGGGCGAGGCGATCTTGGCGATGGTCTCCAAGCAGGTGTAGAGTGTCTGGTAGGCGGAAATTTTGTCTTCGCTGTATTCGCCCTTCCAGAAGCGGCGGCGACAGAGACGCACGTACCAGTTGCTGAGGTACGCGTCCGTAAAGTCCTGAATCTCACGGCCTACCTTGGTCGGCTCGTAGTCGATGTAGTTCTCCTGACAGTGCTTCACCAACGTGTTCAGCTCGGAGAGAATCCAACGGTCGATTTCGGGACGTTTGGCGAACGGAATCTCCGCCTCTTTGTACGTGAATCCGTCAATGTTGGCGTACAGCGCGAAGAAGTTGTAGGTGTTGAACAGCGTGCCGAAGAACTTGCGCTGCACTTCGCCGATGCCGGCCTCGTCGAATTTGAGGTTGTCCCACGGGGAGGCGTTGGTGATCATATACCAGCGGGTCGCGTCGGGACCGTATTTGTGGATGATCTCGAACGGATCCACGGCGTTGCCCAACCGTTTGGACATCTTGTTACCGTTTTTGTCGAGCACCAAACCGTTGGAAATCACGGACTTGAAAGCCACGCTGTCGAACAGCATCGTGGCGATGGCGTGCAACGTGAAGAACCAGCCGCGGGTCTGATCGACACCCTCTGCGATGAAGTCGGCGGGGAAGTTGGTTTTGAAGAACTCCTTGTTCTCGAACGGGTAGTGCAGCTGGCTGTACGGCATCGAGCCGGAGTCGAACCAGACATCGATGAGGTCGCTCTCGCGGTACATCTTCTGACCCGTCGGGGAGACCAGCACGATGCTATCGACGTAGGGTTTGTGCAGGTCGATGTTGTTGTCGTAGTTCTCTTGCGACATATCGTTGACCTTGAAGTTCTTATACGGATTTTCGGTCATAAAGCCGGCGGCGATGGACTTGTCGATTTCGGCCATCAGCTGCTCGATGGAACCGATGCAGATCTGCTCTTTCTTGTCCTCGGTGGTCCAGATGGGCAGCGGCACGCCCCAGAAGCGGGAGCGGGAGAGGTTCCAATCGACGAGGTTCTCGAGCCAGTTGCCGAAACGGCCGGAGCCGGTGGCGGCAGGCTTCCACTTGATGGTCTTGTTCAGCTCCATCATACGCTCTTTGTAGGCCGTGGTCTTGATGAACCAAGAGTCGAGCGGATAGTAGAGCACGGGCTTGTCGGTACGCCAGCAGTGCGGGTAGTTGTGGGTGTGCTTTTCGCTCTTGAAAAGCTTGCCCTGCTCCTTCAGCATCACCACGATATCGACGTCCAAGGATTTGTCCTTCTCGGTTTTGGTCGGGTCGTAGGCGTTTTTCACGAACTGGCCGGCGTAGGGACGGTAAGCTTCCACGTCCATGCAGTTTTGGACAAATTCGGGGTCGAGGTCCTCGATGCGGTAGAACTTGCCGGTGCGATCGACCATCGGCTGGCGGATGCCGTCCTTGTCGATCATCACGAGCGGCGGGATGCCGGCGGCAGCGGCCACGCGCTTGTCGTCGGC
>CACXXY010000168.1 GCA_902771655.1 uncultured Bacteroidota bacterium
ACTGCTCAATATCGTAAAGATGGTTTTGCAGAGCCGATTCCACGGACTCAAGTGAATACTTGATTTTCTGCGTCTTGATAACCAATTCCTTTTCGGTATTAAGTTCCAGATTGGCACGAATTTGCTGACGCGCGAAATAACTCTGCACCGCGGAAAGCATCATCATCAGAAGTGCCGCTGTGATGAGTATCGCGACACTTGTTTTAGCTCCTAATGCTTTCCATCGAGAATTTTGCGATTTGTTCATAATGAGTTCCTTACTGACATCCCTTCATATTCTGGCTTACCCCACAATTATATATTTATCACAATTTAAATTGAAAATGCAAACATACAAAAATTTTGTATTTATATGTATTTTTTAACACACAAGATTAACAGGCATTCGGGTTGGGATTTATTGAGAATGGATTCAATGCCTTTACCCTTATTCACTGTAAAATCATTCAAACCGGACATAATGTCAATGGGAAACTTGCAAATTGCTAGAATACGCAAATCAACTGTTGTGCACATACGTTTTTTTTGTATTTTTGAAGTTTGAAAAAAATCATCAGAAACAATAACAAAAATATAAAACAACATGGATTACCAAAGAAAAGTAAACACACGCAAAACCATCATCTGGTCTGTTTTAGGGCTGCTCGTTCTCATGACAGTTTTATCCTCTTTCTATGTCATCAAATCCACCGAACGGGGAGTGCTAAGCACACAGAAGAAATTCGATGGTCACGAGAACTCATACACCCGTGACGTGCAGACCTCCGAGGTGGAATACACCATCAACTACGACTTGGTGCAGGCGAATGTGAGCAATCTCATCAAAAATATCGGCGAGAACTACCACGAACGTATTGTGGTTCCTTTTATCCGTTCAGCCATGAAGGAGGCATTCGGCAATTTCAATGCCACACAGATTGTGGAGAACCGTGACGCCGTGAGAAAGGAAATCGAAAACCGCTTACGGGAGACCCTGAACAAGAACTATTTCACCAACATCCAGTTCCAGCTGGTGGACATTGACTTTGACGATGCTTTCGAAAACGCCATCAAAGAGAAGCAGGTAGCCGAACAAAACGCACTTAAAGCCAAGAATGTGACCATCCAGGTAGAAGAGCAGGCCAAGCAGACCAAAATCAAGGCCGAAGCCGAAGCCGAAGCCATGCGTATCAAAGCCCATGCATTGGAATCCAATCCCAAATTGGTGAGCTACGAGGCGGTGCAAAAATGGGATGGCCAATTGCCGCAATACATGATGGGCGACGCGGTACCATTCATCAATCTCAAATAAACTGAAAGTTGACAGGGGTCAGGGGCCAGGGGTCAGTGATCAGGGGTTAGGGATCAGGGGTTAGGGATCAGGGGTTAGGGGTTAGAGAGATTAAAATTAAGAACTATTAACTGTCTCAACTGTCAACTGTTAACTATTAACTATTAACTATTAACCGTCAACTGTCAATTAACAAAACATGAATAAAGTACACATCGGTATTTTCGGGAAGCGGAATCAGGGAAAGAGCATGTTAATCAACGCTTTGGCGGGACAGAACATCGCCATTGTGTCGGATGTGCCTGGAACCACCACCGATCCTGTGAAGAAGAGCATGGAGATTTTCGGCATCGGCCCATGCGTTTTGGTAGATACCGCCGGTTTGGACGACAGCGGAGAGATAGGCCAGAAAAGGGTAGCCAAAAGCCTGGAGAGTCTGAAAATCATAGACATAGCTTTATTGCTCGTCAGCAACAATCAATATGGAGAAGCCGAGAAGGAGGTGATTGAGCAATTCAAGAAATACGAGTTGCCTTTTGTCATTGTTCACAACAAAAGCGACATTCAGGCACTGACCCCACAGTGCCGCCAGCAATTGGAGAGCTTTGGTGCGCCTGTCATCGACTGCAGTGCCGCCACACGGCAGGGATTGGAAGAACTGATACAGGCTATCGTCAAGACAACCCCTGCATCAGCGTACAGCAAGGAGAACCTCTTGGATGACATCATCCATGAGGGTGAGACCATAGTTTTGGTGATGCCCCAGGACTCGGAAGCCCCGGAGGGGCGACTGATACTGCCGCAAGTGCAGGTTATCCGCAACATACTCGACAACAAAGCAATCGCTATATGCCTCCAGCCTTCTGAATTAGCGGGTTACTTAACTATTCACAAGCCCGATTTGGTTATCACCGATAGCCAGGTCTTCGGAGAAGTATCCAAAGTTGTACCCGCGAACATTCCGCTGACAGGTTTCAGCATCGTACTGGCGCGTTCAAAAGGAAATTTCGACAATTTCATCAAAGGCACCCAGCAACTGCGTCAGTTGAAGGATGGGGACACCATTCTCATGTTGGAATCGTGTACACATTTAAGTTCTTGCGAGGACATCGGCAGGCACAAACTACCACGTCTGATACAACAATTCACAGGGAAAAGACTGAATTTCCAATTTGTGGCGGCCTTGTCACCACTACCCTCTTTGGACAATATCAGCATGGCCATACAATGTGGCGGATGCATGGTTACCAAACGGCAACTCATGAACCGGCTGAAAGAAATTATTGACAATGGGATACCCGTCAGCAACTACGGCATGACACTTTCGTTTGTCAACGGGATTTTTGACAGAGCAATGAAGGTATTTATTACATAATATCTCCCATGTCGTCCAAGTCGTCATCCTTGGCGTTAGGAGAAACCGAGCGTTGCAAGGAAGCCACCAAGGAGCCTATCATTTTGGTCAATTCCATCAGATGATTGCGTGAACGTTCCTTCTGTTCATCATTCATCACGCCCAACTTGGAAGCGATTTCCGTATAGACAACACACTCTCTGACAGAGCTTTTCGCCATTTTCAGATAATAGACAAACTGAGCCTTATTACGTGATGAACCCTCCGCGATATTCAAGGCTATACTTTGGGCCGCTTTCGCAAACATATCTCCGAGAGCTTCTTTTTTGTTTTCAGGAAACATCGGAACGATATCATATACCCAGTTGGTATAATCAAGGGCTTTGGCATAAATTCTCAAATCTTCAAATCTGAAAAAACTTACAGGGTTTTCTTGTTCATTCATAACATTTGTGCTTTTAAAATTTTTATAATTGAATCGACAAAGATAAACATAATTTTTCTAACACGGGATATTTTTGAACAAAAAAAAATCACATTTTTTCAAAATAAATTTTCAACACAATAATTTTCCTTAGAGGAATCACAGATTCCGCTTTCCTATAAAAATCCATATCTCTGTAAGTTCAATTTGGGAAGAAGAGGTGATTCATATAATAAATGTATGTACATCTGTACATGGTTCGAGAATTATATGTAAATTTGCAGGCGGAAAAAATTAACCAAACATATATTCAATGAAAAAACATCAAATCTCTTCAGAGCTTATCACTCTTGACATTATCAAGAACATTTTAGAAAAGAAAATCAAGCTGGAACTTTCGGAAGAAGCCACTGCGGCCATCGAAAAATGCCGTAATTATCTGGATGAAAAGATGAAAAACAGCAAGGTGCCCGTTTACGGTGTCACCACTGGTTTCGGTTCATTGTGCAACACCAGCATTTCCAGCAAAGACCTTTCTACTCTACAAAAGAATCTTGTGATGTCTCACGCTTGTGGTTTCGGTGAAGAAGTACCCCAAGAAATTGTCAGAATCATGTTACTGCTGAAAGTGCAGTCCCTGTCATACGGTCACTCCGGTGCCCAATTGGTCACCATCCAGCGACTGATTGACTTTTTCAACAATGGTGTATATCCTGTTGTATATCAGCAAGGTTCACTGGGAGCTTCTGGCGACTTAGCCCCATTAGCACACCTTTGTCTGCCTTTGATTGGCATGGGTGAAGTTTACTACAGAGGCAAGAAATACGCCGCTGAAGACATCAACAAAAAATTCGGCTGGGAGCCCATCACGCTGAAATCGAAAGAAGGTTTAGCGCTGTTGAACGGCACCCAGTTCATGAGCAGCTATGCCGTATGGTTGTTGATGAAAGCCGAGAAGCTGTCATGGTTGGCCGACATTATCGGAGCCGTTTCTTTGGAAGCCTTCGACGGCCGTATCGAACCGTTCAACCTTAACGTACATTTAGTAAGGCCACATGTGGGACAGATTCTGACCGCCACCCATATCAGCCATTTGTTGGAAGGTTCGGAGATTATCAAGAGGGAGAAAAAACACGTGCAAGACCCCTACTCTTTCCGCTGCATGCCGCAAGTTCACGGTGCCAGCAAAGACTCCATCCAGCATGTGAAAAATGTGGTGGAGACCGAAATCAACTCGGTGACCGACAACCCCACGGTATTTCCCGACGAAGACCTTATCATTTCCGCCGGCAACTTCCACGGACAGCCGTTGGCTTTGGTCTTGGACTTCTTAGCCATGGCCATGGCGGAACTTGGCAACATTTCCGAACGCCGTATATACCAGTTAATTGCCGGCAAGCGTGAGCTGCCCTCTTTCTTGGTGAAGAATCCAGGTCTGAACTCAGGCTTTATGATTCCGCAATACACCGCCGCCTCTATTGTCAACCAGAACAAGGCGTTCACCATGCCCTGCTCCACCGATTCTGTGGAATCGTCACAAGGTCAGGAGGACCACGTGAGTATGGGTGCCAACGCTGCTACCAAGTGCTATCTGGTGGTGAACAATGTGGAGAAAATTCTGGCCATCGAGCTGTTTAACGCAGCCCAGGCCTTGGAATTCCGCAAACCGCTGAAATCCTCACCCTTCATCGAGGAATTTGTCGCCGGTTTCCGCAAGACCGTGCCCTTTGTCGAGAACGACCGCTACATGCACGAGCTGATGGTGAAAGCGCAGGAATTCATCCAAGGAGTAGATGTGGTGATCAGTTAACAATGCACAATGCACAATGCACAATGTACAATGCACAATTAATAATTGATAGTTGACAGTTAATAGTTTTTTTAAGAGGCGAATGCCTCTTTTTTTATCTTTCCTCTGAAATTGTAGAGATGTTGCGTGCATTGTCTCTATAAGGCAATTTCATTTATCTGTGTGTATTCGAAATTTATGTACATTTGCAGTTTGAAAATTCAAAAATATGATCAAATACAA
>CACXXY010000169.1 GCA_902771655.1 uncultured Bacteroidota bacterium
ATAATATTCGGTATAGGCCGTTTCTTCATCTTTAGCGCCAACAGACGAAGATATTTTCAGCTGTCCACCTGGATAGTAGCTTGTTGCAGGCCCATATTGTTCCTGATTCTGATAATTCTCAATACCTGTTAGATGGCCTTGTGCATCGTAATAATGGACAGTGCCATCAAATTTACTGTGGACCAGAGAGCCTTCGGTGCTGAGTGCTCCGTTGGAATGATAAGCTTTATAGGGGCCCTCGTATTTGCCATTTTTCATGATGAATTCCTCAGAAGGTATGGATTGGTGGAAGAAAGGATTGGCCTTGTATAATTTCACTTGTCCTTCCGGTTCGTCATTTTTCCAGGTGGAAAGCTGAACCAGTTGCCCGTCCTGGTATAATTTGATACTACCCTCCCTTTTTCCCGATTTATAATTGGCGATTTCATCTATTTGACCCTGCTGATTTAGTGTTGTCCATGTTCCTTCTTTTACCTTCAGATTCTTGAGTTTGTCATTGTATTTGCCCCAACCTTCCAGTTGCAATCGTTTGGAATATACGTAGGTAAGATTCTCGTCATTGTCTGTGAAAAAACCGAGACTGGCTTTCTCATGGATGAAAGGTATGGAGAAAGAGACGAAATCATCAAATTCTTTTTGCATTTTCAGCGCCTTGTTGGACACCTTGTTATTGTTGATATTGGTGGAAGAAAGCTGTAAATAGCAGAAGGTGTTATACCAATTATCGTTGATAATCTGTTGAAAATAAGGTGCGTAGAGCAAATCCTCAACAGCATTGGAATTGGGACGGGCAGAAACGTTGGAAAAAACTAACTGGTTGTATTTCACTATTTTATGTTTGATGTTTGTGAGGCTTTTAAACTTTTTGCTTTCAGCGGCTTTGCTGTCCAACAGGTCATGAATGGGCTTGTAGAATTCGTTTAATTCGTCGTAAGGATTATAAATATTAACATCATTATCATTGTTGAAAGCGGTAATGCCTTCGTTATAGACTTCTTCCAAAAGTTGAAGTGCTGCGATACAATAATTTGAATAAGGATAGATGATGGTGGTGAAATTAAGGGCAAGGATACCGGGAACGGTGTACCCCAGTTGCAAACAGCAGAGGCCATAGCGGTAATGGCTGCCTTGATGGGCTGGCGAGATGAAGATGGATTGTTTGAAGCTTTCCATGGCGGATTCATACAACTCTTGGTTCATTTGTGAAACTCCCTTGTTGAAATGCAGCATGTAATCGTAGGGCGAGATTTCCAAACCTTTGTTGTAGGCTTCGATAGCTTTTTCGTACTGCTCCAGATAGTCATAGCAGTCGCCCAAAACTGAATACATACGGTTTCTCTCCACCTGGCTCTCAGGAAGTTCAAGGAGCTGATTGATATTCTGGATGGCTCCGCGATAGTCACCAAAGGCCTCCTGGCTTAGCGCTTTTTCGTATAGGGCAAGGTCATAATTCACATCGCCAAAGGGTATTTTGGCGTATTCGTTGATGGCCTCTTGGTATTTGCCATCATCGTGAAACTGTATGCCTTTCTGGATGATTTCATCGGATTTTACCACTTGCAGCTTCTGTGTGCGTTGGGCCAAGGAGGCACAGCAAAACAGGCTTATAACAATAATACTGATGATTTTTTTCATATTTATGTGTTTTGAAAGGGTTATTGCTCAAATGTTTGCAGTAGGGCGGTGCACCCCTCGAGCACATCTTGCCAGGTGGCTTCGAAGTCACCAGTGTACCATGGGTCGGCAACATCGCCGGGACGAGAGGTGTAATCCATGAGTAAGGATATTTTGTGCAGGGTGTCGTCGCCTAACATGCGGTGCAGGTTCCGCAGGTTGTTGTGGTCCATGGCGATGATATAATCATAATATTCGTAGTCTTTACGAGTGATTTGGCGGGCGGTTTTGCCTGCGCAGCCGATGCTGTGTTCTGCCAATTTCCGTTTGGCAGGCGGATATACGGGGTTGCCGATTTCCTCGGTGCTGGTCGCCGCCGAGGCGATTTCAAACTCGGCCTCTCTGCCCGCGTCTTTCACCAGTTTTTTCATGACAAACTCGGCCATCGGACTGCGGCAGATGTTCCCGTGACAGATGAAAAGGATTTTATGCATTGTAGTTGTATTAGAAAAGTGCAAAGATAGTAATAATTTGCAAATTAGCAAATTGGTAAATTAGCAAATTAAATCATTAACTAATTATCGCATTTACTAATTAACGAATTAACTAATTTGCTAATTTTAATTGGCACATAAAAAAATCATTTGCTAATTAACTAATTAACTAATTTGCTCATTTTTTTTGTATTTTTGCTTTGTCTTTTAAAATAATGTAATATGTTGAATAATAATAAGATAAAGACTGAGATATACGCTTATTTTCTCCTGATTGTCGGAAGTTTGCTTTTCGCTGTGGGCGATGTGATGTTTGTGAACCCCTATTTGTTGGCTCCGGGTGGTACTTACGGTTTGGCCAACGTGTTCAATACGGTGTGGCCGTGGAAAATCAGCTACTATGCCATCTGTATGGATATTCCGTTGCTGATTATCGGCACCTTGGTGCTGGGTCCCCGCTTTGGCGTGAAGACAGTGGTGTCAACGGTTTTGATTTTTGTTTTTACATGGCTGATAGAAACTTTGTGGGGCTATGATCCTGTGATTCATGGCGGCATCACTGAAGTGGCAGCCGATGCGCATAATTTTGTGCAGATACCCCACAGCGATATGTTCTTTGTACCTGATTATTTCCTGAATACTGTGGTGGCAGGCGTGATTTATGGCATAGCAATCGGTCTGATATTCAAATCCGGGGCCACTTCTGGCGGTAGCGATATCATCTCCATGATTATCCACAAATACACTAAGATTTCCTTGGGTACATTAGTGCTGATTGTGGACTCATGTATTACCCTGACCACCTTGATTGCTTTCAAGCAAATCCGTCTTCCTATCTATTCCATCATTCTTATTGCCATCGAAAGCAAGGTCATTGACTTGATTGTCGATGGTATTAAGTCTTACAAGACAGCTTTCATTGTGACTGACAAAGTGGATGAGGTGCGCAACTTTATCATCAACGACATGAAGCGTGGCGGCACCATATTTGCCGGTACCGGCATGTATCAGGGTGCGGAACGCAAGATGATCTATGTTACCCTTGACCGTAGCGACTTGGTGAAACTCAAATCCAATTTGCGTTTTCTTGACCCCCAGGCCTTCGTCAACGTCATTGAAAGCTCCGAGATCATGGGCCTCGGCTTCAAGGCGCTGCCGGAAGAGTAGTTGACAGTTTACAATTAATAATTAATAGTTAATTGTTGGGAGTGTTTGGGAATTCAAAATTTAGAATTCAGAATTCAGAATTCAAATTTTTGGACTTTGAGTTTTATATCACTTAGTTTTTTTTGTGTTGAATTTTGTCAATGACTTATTGACAAAATATTCCGTAAAGACCTTGTTATACGGGCGCACTAATTCCCCTTCTTTTAAGTGGAATTGTCATTTTTATGTTTCGACGCCAATTGTTCGCACTTCACTACCCCGGCCTTCGGCCACCCCTTCTAGAAGAAGGGGAATTTTTTTTTCTTTTTTTTTCTCACCGAACAATTTTTTTTGTATTTTTGCCGTCAGAATAATATCAAAATAATATCATATCAACATCAACAAAAATCAATAAAAAAATGGAAACAATGGAAACAAAAGAGTATGTGAAAAAAATGAGTTTCGCCAACAATGGCTTTCTGCACTTGTTGATTAATTTGGCAATTTTGGCGGGTTCTATAGCCTTGATGGTCAATTCGATAAACAGCGAAAATGATGGAATGATTGCCCTGTCGCTATTCCTTTTGTGTGTGGTTTATTTGCTGCACTGCATAGGTTTCACCATCATCCAGCCCAACCAGTCACGAGTGCTGACTTTCTTTGGCAAGTACAGCGGTACGGTTTGCGAGAACGGTTTCTTCTGGCTGAATCCTTTCTATGGCAAACGTAGATTGTCGCTGCGTGCCCGCAACATGGATGTGCCACCCATCAAGGTGAACGACAAAAACGGCAACCCCATCATGATTGGCCTCGTGCTGGTGTGGAAAATCAAGGACACCTATAAGGCCAGTTTCAACATCGACATCAGCAAGGAAAGCATCGCGAGGGTGGTGACTGTCAATGCGCAGATGAAGGGCGCCGCTTCAAGCGAAGCGGTTGCTTCCAACCAGAACCTGCTGAGCGGTTACGACAGCTTTGTGAATGTGCAGAGTGATGCTGCTTTGCGTAAAGTGGCGGGTATGTACGCCTACGATAATATGGATAAGGAAAGCGATGAGATAACCTTGCGCAGCGGGGGTGAGGAAATCAACGATATCTGGCCTACGCTGCCGAGATTGCAAGTGTGATGCTCCGTCGCCAGCAGGCCGACGCCATCATTTCTGCCCGTGAGAAGATTGTGGAAGGTGCTGTTTCGATGGTGGATTTGGCCCTTAAGAAACTCAGTGCTGACCATATTGTGGAATTGGACGAGGAAAAGAAAGCCACCATGGTTAGCAATCTTCTTGTGGTGCTGTGTGCCGATGAGAGCGCCAGTCCGGTAATCAATACGGGAACTTTATATCAATAATTTGTAGGGGGAGTCTCGCTTCGCTCGAGGGGAGTTTCGTGCTTTGCACTCAAGGGGAGCTGGACTTCGTCCAGAAGGGGAGACTTGCTACGCTTGAGGGGAGTCTAAATTCCCCTTCTATTAGATTCGACGAACGAGCGAGAGGAGAGCTCAGCTTGCTGAGGTTCTTCCGAGCGAGGAGGAGAAGGAGGCGAAGGAGGCGAAGCCTCCAACGGGTGCCCGAAGGGCGGGGTAGTATAATTATCAACTGTTAATTATTAACTGTTAACTATAAACTATGAAAAAGTCCTTCGCTTTGAGAGTTGACGAGGAGGTGTATGATGCCTTGGAGAAATGGGCTGCCAGTGAGTTCCGCAGTGTCAACGGGCAGATAGAGTGGATATTGGCCGATGCTCTCAAACGTGCCCGTCGCTATCCGAAACCTCCAAAGGGGAAAGGACCGAAGCCGCCTTATGAAGACGATTTGAAATAAATAATTGAATATCAAATAACTACAAAAACAAACTATTATGATAATTTTAGAAAGACCTTTCGCATCAGACATGATGGTTGACACCATAGAGAAAAACAGCATTCCTGTGCTGAAAAATGAAATGTCGGAAAAACGTGTTTCCAACGGCGTGGTGCTTTCGGATGCAGAATTTGCAGAGGAGTACAAAAAGACCGGTAAGCTATATACTGTGTCTGAAAACGCTTTGGGGTGGATTTATGAGCATATTGAAGATAAACGCTTCTTGGATAGCATTTCCATCGTAAAGGATAAAAATGCATTCAGAAAAATTTGTCGCGACATCTATCCGGACTTCTTTTTTAAAGAATTGAATATTAATGAGATGGAGCAATTGGACACTGATAGTATTGTGTTCCCATGTGTTATTAAGCCATCGGTGGGTTTCCTGAGCAAGGGTGTGTTTGTGGTGCATGATCCGAAGGAATATAAAGCGGCTGTTGCTACGCTGTTGAGTGACTTTGCGAAAGCTGGTGCTGATTTTCCGGAATTTGTGGTTGGAAAAAGCCGCTTCCTGATTGAGGAATACATTC
>CACXXY010000170.1 GCA_902771655.1 uncultured Bacteroidota bacterium
TGGAAGCTTATAACACATACGAGACCGGCAATCCCTCGATGTTTATCCTCAACAAGAAAAGAGACATCATCTGCAACAAGCGTATTCCTATTGACATGATACCCTCATTCCTGGAGCAATACGAAAAGATTGAAGCCAATAAGCTGAAGAGAGCGATGGGGAACTAATAATTAATAGTTAATAGTTGATAGTTAATAGTTTTTAGCTAATAGTTTTCGGTGTATGGTTAACTATCTGGTGTAAGTGATGAATAGTGAATAATTATTCATTATTCATTATTCATTATTCATTGTTCATTATCAATTATTAACTATTAATCATGGTATAGAATTCTTCTTCCGAGATAATCGGAATGTTGAGTTTTTGCGCTTTGTTGCGTTTCTCGGGTCCCATTTTCTCGCCTGCCAACACGAAATCGGTATTTTTGGAGATAGACGACACATTCTTGCCACCATATTGTTCAATTATACGCTTAATTTCATCTCTCGGTATAGAGAAAACGCCGCTAACCACGATAGATTTCCCTGCTAATTTATCTGACACCGGGGCAGTTTCGGTAGCTGACAGCTCGAATTGAAGACCAGCATTGCGCCCAACTTCTTGGCTGTGGTTTCCCCCACATAGCGAATACCGATGGCGAAGAGAACCCGTTCAAAGCCGACTTCCTTAGATTTTTGGATGCCATTCAGGATGTTCTCAACGGTTTTTTCACGGAAACTGACAATACGTTCCGCCTTGCCATCAGCAGCTGGAATTCGCTTTTCCAGTCCCAACAACTGATTGTACGAAAGCTGGTAAAAATCGGCGGGAGTCCTCACCAAACCATTATCAAACAGCACCTCCACCTTTCCCTCGCCAAGCGAATCAATATTCATGGCCTTACGGGAAATGAAATGCTCTAATTTACCTTTGATTTGCGGAGGGCAATGCAGTTCATTGGGACAAAACGTGCCGCTTTCACCCTCATTTTGCACCAGTTCAGCGCCGCATTCTGGACAACGGGTGATAAATTTCACCTTAGGAGCGTCCAGTTCCCGCTGCGAAACATCAACACCGACAATTTTAGGGATAATCTCACCGCCTTTTTCCACATACAGCACATCATTTTCATGGATGTCGTATGCTTCGATGATATCTTTATTGTGCAAAGAAGCCCTTTTCACGATGGTGCCTCCCAGCGGAATGGGTGTCAAATTGGCCACAGGGGTGACAATGCCGGTACGTCCCACTTGGAAATCCACACTCAGCAGCTTTGACGGCACACGTTCCGCCTTGAACTTGTATGCAATCGCCCAGCGAGGGCTCTTGGCAGTGCTACCGATCTGCTGCTGCATATCAAAATCGTTGACCTTGATGACGATACCATCCGTGTCGAAAGGCAGGGATTTGCGTTTCACATCCCACTCATGCATAAAATCGATTACCCCGTTAATATCGGTACGCTTTTCCATCACATCAGGTTTGCGGAATCCCCAATCATGCAATTTATTCAAGCTGTCGAAATGGGTAGGGGCATAATGCTGATGTCCCACCACAAAATACAGTTTGAAGTCCAGTCCACGGCGGGCCACCTCAGCGGAATCCTGCAATTTCAGCGTGCCCGAAGCGGCGTTACGAGGGTTGGCGAAAGGTGCCTCTCCTATCTCTTCCCGCTCGCGGTTCAGACGCTCGAAATTCTGATGATTCATGATGATTTCTCCACGAACTTCAATCAAATCAGGATAATCGCCCTTCAACCTCAAGGGAATAGTACCGATAGTCTTCACATTGGCAGTTACATCATCACCTTGCACCCCATCACCACGAGTCACAGCCCTGATCAGCAAGCCGTTTTCATAAACCAAACTGATGGCTAGACCATCATATTTCAGCTCGCACACATATTCCACCTCACCGTTGACCAATTCATGGATTCGGCGGTCAAAGTCCAGCAAGTCTCCCTCCGAATAAGTATTTCCAAGCGACAGCATCGGGAAAACATGCTTCACCGTGCGGAACTGCTTGGTGACGCTGCCCCCTACCCTTTGGGTTGGACTGTCGGGCAATGCATACTCTGGATACTGCTTTTCCAACATGATCAGCTGGTTCAGCAGCTGGTCAAAGTCATAGTCGCTGATGGTGGGATTGTCCAGCATGTAGTAATTGTAATTATGCTGGTTGATTTCCTCGGTAAGGTGTTTGATTTGTTCTTCTATGTTATTCATTGTCAATCATCTTTCATTCCAAAAGTGTCGCCTCTTCGAGGCTCATATACCGTGGTTGCCGTCTTTCACCCCCAGACTCACGTCTGGGGTTATTGAGATTGCGCCTCTTCGAGGCTACCATGCTTTGGCATTCTCCTTCACACCAAACTCACACCTGGGATTGCCAGGATTGCGCCTCGTCGTGGCACCATGGTATCACTTTTTCTGGACAGTGCCAGAGCCAGCGGTAAAACCACGGATTTCCGCATCGCCGGAATAATAGACATTACCCGAACCTGCGATATCGTATTTCACTAATTTTGAAACATTTCCGACATAGATATCTCCCGAGCCAGCAATCTTGGTCTTGGCAATTTGTGCATCACCCTTCGCTGTGATATTCCCCGAGCCCATCAATCTCAAATCCACTTCAACAAACGAGCCATTTAGCGTGGCATAGCCCGAACCTGACAAGGAGACCTCTGCCTCGTCTGCCGTCACTTGCGAAAAATCAACAGAACCTGAGCCGGCAATCTCAATATCCAACTCACTAACTTTCAATACATTTTCACTTTTTATCTGGCCACTGCCATTGACATCAGCATTTAATTTATAATCTGAAAAGCCATTCACAAAAACGAATATTCCCGAACCATTCACTCTCACATCCTCCAGTCTCGGAGCACTGATACTGATTTCAAACTTAGTAAATTGCAGTGTTGGATATTGATACTTCGGCAGCGACACATCCTTGTCTCCCAAAGACAATGACAGCAAAGGTTTCCCGTCCTTCGAGGGCACCTGTTTGATAGACAAATCATCACCAATAGTTTTTATACTGACAAATTGCACGAGATTCTCATCAATAGTGATACTGCAGCTGTACTGCTCGCTTTGGGTAAATTTGACGGTTGCCGGCATTGAGAGGGTTATCTCATCAAAATCCCTGACATCGAACTCTTTTGTGACAATTTTGCCATTGCCTTTGATGGTTTCAGCATTCAGATTACACATCCCGATAAGAGAGAAAATCACTGATAATAAAAGAAATGAGAGCTGCTTCATGATGCAAAATTTAATTATGGTTTAGATTGCAAATATACACAATTTTCTGCCAACTTATTTTGCTATCAACCTCGCGGGATAAATCCGATCCACAACGACAACATCATCTTCATGTTTCTTCAACACCATAGACCATACTTCATCAAAATACTCCTCCACAGACATACGATCTGATTCTTCAATGAGAAATCTACCCAAAACTATTGAATTATTCAAAAATATCGTATATATTTGCATGCGTATAAATGCCCTCATTCACCATGAAAACATTACTTCTAAAATCACACTACATTATACTGCTGATGTTTCTTACAGCAATGATTATATCTTCCTGTAAGTCAGGCGAAACCATCGTTGCACGCTCTGCCACCCTAAAAGATGATTGTCTGCGGAACACCATAAGACAGATGATCGATTTTTATGACCAAAAAGTCTGTGAGGGAGAATTAAAATATTACTACTTGTCTGATGATTATATGTACCACGACATGCACCTTGACTCCAAGAACCTTAATCAAATATCCTTTCTTCAGGGCTATCCTAAAGATACCATTCTTGTAGATACTATCGCAGGTAAATATATTTTCATTTCAAAAGACTTGAAGAATATTGTAACTGTGAACAGCCAAATCAAAACGTTTAGAACTTCTTTGAGTAACGAAGAATACATTGAAAAAGAGTCAAAAGAATTTTCTTTTGGATGGTATGGGATGAGTTGGACTTTTACATCCGAAAGAAAATATAGAGTCATCTCAATGAGTGGGCCTCTTAACGAATACGACTGGGAAAAATTTGCCTCGGATCAAGACTGCATTGATTTACCACAAATATATGAGATTGAATTTATCGAAGAAGATTCTTCGGACGACGAATGAGATGACTAAAAAAACACCATACGCATAAACCCGATCCCACTTATCTTGTTGGCCGCTCTATTCTGTAGCAAAGCGCTGGTAATTTCCAGTTTTGCACAGACAGAAGCAGAATTATGGGCCAAGCAGAGCGCAATAGTTACAAAATGAGAAAACTAGCCTTGCCTCACCAAAGCATACAAAGTTTTCTGGGCTTTTCAGATAGACTATAACTGTGAATATGCAGGGGAGAAGGTGTCGCCATTTCTGATATCACCGGTAGTGAGACCTTTCTTCAGCCATTTCACACGCTGTTCAGACCGACCATGGTTGAAGGAATCAGGAACCTCATAACCCTGGGCTTTCTTTTGCAGATAGTCATCACCGATTTTGGAGGCCACATTCAAACCTTCCTCAATGTCGCCATCCTGCAAGGAGCCAAACATTTTGTTATCGTGGTATGCCCAGATACCCGCATAGAAGTCGGCCTGCAGCTCCAGTCGCACACTGATTTGGTTGCTTTCAGTCTTGCTCACACGGCTCATCTGCTGGTGAGCGGCGTTCAGGGTGCCCAACAGGTACTGCACATGGTGT
>CACXXY010000171.1 GCA_902771655.1 uncultured Bacteroidota bacterium
TGATATGGCTTTTCTGAGAGCTGGTGACCAGCAATACCGTCGTGTGCTTTTGCGTCATTCCAAGGCCAGAAAAGGACCTTTCTCACCCCTTTTGGGACCAGGGTGTATCGAGTTGGTGACAGCTTTGGAGCGTCAGCCCCGAAAGATTTTCGAGGGCCGCTATTGGGGAGACCCCGGATTCATCCAAATATGCATGGATGTCATCAATATGAAAGAACTGGAGGCATATTGCCAATCCAAGGGTTATCCTTTTACGGTGGACAGTTGTGCCAATCAACGGCAGTTCGATATGGGTGAGGCCTCAGGCCATTTCACCTATATTGAGGACCCTGACGGCACTTTGATAGAGTTTGTGGAGACCTACAAGATACCTTTGGCCCGTAAACTTCATCTATACATAGATCTGATGAAGCGTGACAGAGAGAAGTCTTTGCCGAAGTTCTTCTTTCGTTTAATGAAATTTAATAGAGTGAAAAAATAGACAATTATGGGAAACTTGCATGATTTGTTGATGCAGGATATCCGCTTTGAGGAGGCTCTGAAGGCCTGTATGAACTGCGGTGTTTGCACGGCCATTTGTCCGGCTGCGGAGTTCTATGACTATGACCCGCGCCGTATCTGCGATACGGTACAGCGCAAGGATGAGGCAGAGATTGAGAATCTGCTGCGTTCGGAAACCATCTGGTATTGCGGACAGTGCATGTCATGTAAACCACGTTGCCCTCGTGGGAATATTCCTGGGGAAGTGATTTCGGTATTGCGGAAGCGTTCACAGGAATTAGGCTATTTCAAAGACAGCGAAAAAGGCAGGCAACAGGTTGCTTTGATGAATGGTATAGGTGGAAATATTTTGAGAATCGGCTATTGTGTTCATCCTGATGTGGTTGACCCGGATTATCATCCGGAGCAGGGACCTATATGGGCTTGGTATCGGGAAAATATTGAAGAGATAGCCCCGAAATTAGGTGCCAACTATCATGGTGACGGTCCAGGTGCCTTGCGGAAAATCAGGGAGGAGAACTTGGAGGAGATACGCAGGATTTTCGAGGTGACAGGAGGGATGGAATTACGCAAAAAAGTGTTGGAGGGCGAGAAATGAGGAATCTGAAATTCGGTTTTGCCATCTCTACACCGCGCTCCATCAATTTGGATACGGCTGACGACCGCATGTTGAAAGAATTGAAAGCAGCGGTGCCATCTTTCAAGCGTTGCATGAATTGTGGAGCCTGCTCGGCCACTTGCTCAGCCCGCCAGTTCACAGACTACAATATCCGCCGTATTCATTCTTTATTCCGCCAGCAGCAATATCAGGACCTGGAAAAAGAATTGCAAAAGTGCATGCTATGCGGCAAATGCACCTTGGTATGTCCACGAGGAGTCAACCTCCGGTCTATGATTATGAACATGAGAAAAATATTAACCGATTCAAAACGGAAAAACAATGAGTAAATATTTCAGTCCCTTTGTGATTCCGTTTGTTATCGGAACAATCCTGCTGTTTGTCTTCTGTATATGGAAATATATCAGATGGTATAAAGGTTTCGACCGTTTGCAGCGCGCTATTATCAAGAAAAACATTCTTTCCTGGAAGTTTTTGCCAGCTATCTGGGAGATTGTCATGGAGTCGTTACTGCATCGCCGTATCTTCAAGCGGAACCTCATGCTGGGTTATATGCACGCCAGTATCGCCTTTGGATGGTTTCTGCTGATTGTGGTGGGCTTTTTCGAGGCGGAATTTGGCATCCATGGCAGCAAACCATTCTGGGTGGCCATCTTTTACCGTTTCTTCCAGCACGACCATAATACTTTTACCTCTGCGACTGTTTTTACGCAGGTGATGGACGGACTGCTGCTCTTTGTGCTGTCGGGTATCGCTATCGCTTTTGTGAAAATGATTTACAGTCGCATTGTAGGCATGAAGAAGGTCACCAAGCATGTGATTTTTGACCGCTTTGCAAAGGTGTCGCTGTGGTGCATCTTCCCTTTCAGACTCTTGTCGGAGAGTGTGACAGCTGCCATGTATCATAATGGAGGCTTCCTTACCCAGACCATTGGCGATATTTTGCCTTTCGCCAATGTGTATGTGGAATATACCTGCTGGCTATTTTATTCTTTAGCTTTGGGCGTGTTCTTCACCTCCATGCCTTTTTCACGATACATGCACATCTTCACAGAGCCGTTCCTGATTTTCTTCCGCCGCTTGGGAGTGAAGGAAGATGAGCAGAAGTCTGGCTTCACCATGTATGAGCTGAGTGCATGCTCGCGCTGCGGTATCTGTATTGATGCATGCCCTTTGAATAAACAACTGGATATCAAAGGAGTACAGTCGGTGTATTTTTTGCGGGATATCCGTTACAAGATGCTGAAAGACGAGATTGCCGATAACTGCCTGATGTGCAGCCGTTGTGCAAGCGATTGTCCGGTGCAGCTCGATTTGATGTCCATACGCCGTCAGATGCGTGACAAAAAAGAGCTCGACACCAAGAACAATTACCGCTATTTGGACACTGTGCGAGCTTTTAACGCCATGGACCGTGTAGTGTATTTCGCCGGCTGTATGTCGCATCTCACACCAGGTATTCCCGAGGCGATGGAGAAGATTTTCGAGACGGTGGGACAGAAGTACTGGTACATGGACAAGGAGGCCTCCATTTGCTGCGGACGGCCGCTGATGCAACAGGGTTTCCATACGCAGGCATCGGAATTGAGAAGAAAGAACACCCAGCTGATTGTGCAATCGCACGCTAGACTATTGGTCACTTCATGTCCTATTTGCTACCAGTCGTTCACCAAAGAATACAAGCTGCCCATCAAGGTGATGCACCATACCGAGTATATCAACATGCTGATCAAGAGTGGCAAGCTGAAGTTGAGCAAGGACGCTTCGCTGAAGGTAACCTATCATGACCCCTGCGAGTTGGGACGCGGTTGCGGTATTTACCAAGAGCCTCGTGATGTGCTGAGCAGTGTGGCCACGCTATTGAAAATTCCAGAGGAGCGAGAGCATAGCCTGTGCTGCGGTTTCAATCTGGGCAACACGGTGATTGAGCTGGAACAACAGGAGAAGATTCGCAACGCCGCTTTGGAGAACCTGCAAACGGGTAATCCGGATTTGATTTGCACGGCCTGCCCGATGTGCAAAAAAGCCTTCACCCGCGCCACCGAAGCGAAGGTGATGGATATTGCCGAGCTGGTCGTTAAACAAACTGAAAACTGAAAATTGAAAACTGAAAACTAAAAACTAATAATTATTCATTGTTAATTATTAATTGGAAACAATAATGAGTGAAATTCCAAAACGTTTCTGGAACGAATATCAGAAGGAAATAGCGGACGACCATTACTTCTATGAGAGGAGTTGTATCCGTCAGACTTTTTTCCCTGGTTCGGAGGCCGCATTTCTGAAAATACTGCGCGAAGAATTGGGAAAAGATATCAAGGATGAGGCCAACCAACACACCTGTACGGGTATCGGCTATCACTCTGATGTGGTGCCGATTGAGACCACGATGACGGTGGTTGCCCGACTGTTCTCGCTGATGACAGAGGACGGCTACGAGAACTATGTGCCCTCGTGTGTCACCTCGTTTGGCGTGTTCACCGAGATGGTGGAAATGTGGAAGCATGATCCGGCATTGTTGGAAAAGGCGAGAAAATACCTGCGTGAGGCCACGGGTCGTGAATTCGAACTACCCAAAAATATCGCTCATCCTTCTGACATTATTTTTAAGTTCAGAAATGAGCTGAAACCTAAAATGAAATACCAACTGTTGAACCGCTTTACTGGCAAACCCTTGCGTGCTGTGGAACATGTGGGTTGCCATTATGCCAAGATTTTTCCGGAGAAAGGCGTGGGTAAGTCGGAGTTCCCGCATGTGCTGTCGGGTATGATTGAGGCCTGGGGCGGCGAGGTAATCGACTACCCAGAAAGACGCCATTGCTGCGGCTTCGGCTTCCGCCAGTACTTGGTGCAGGAAAACCGCGGCTATTCGGTGGCTAACTCCAAGAAGAAGTTCGAGTCGATGGAGCCCTACGAGCCTGATTTTATCCTGACCAACTGCCCGGGTTGTGGCATGTTTTTGGACAAGTGGCAATATACTATCGCTGAGTTAGAACATAAAACATACGACAAAGAAGGCTATGGTATTCCCGTGCTTACGTACGAGGAGCTGACAGGCTTGTTGTTAGGCTATGACCCATGGACATTAGGCTTGCAGTTGCATCAGGTACAGTGTGAGACACTGATGAACAAAATTGGCATTGCCTATAATCCTGACGAGAAATACAAAGGTGTTTCGGGAAAAGTGCTGGCCATGCCGGATAAGCCTACG
>CACXXY010000172.1 GCA_902771655.1 uncultured Bacteroidota bacterium
GAAACAACTACCCCTTCGAAATGCCAAGCGTCCCGCAAAACATCCTTAATCAGCCACTTATTGGCGGAGCATGGAACTCCGTCAATGTCGTTATAGGCGGTCATCACCCCCCCGACTTCCGGTCCTTGGCGGAAAGGCAGGGAAAGCTGTGACAGCAATTCACGATTTCCTACATGCGAGGAAGCCCCATTGTGGCCACCCTCCGACACACCGTATGCCGACAGATGCTTCATCACGGGCAACGTACCACCAGAAGCCAATCCTCTTGCATACGCACCTCCCATCTGAGCCGCCAGCACAGGATCTTCGCCATAGCCTTCTTCCATGCGCGACCAGCGTGGATCACGGCTGAGGTCCAGCACTGGACCAAACGCCACATTGGCTCCCTGCAAGGCCGTCTGTCTGGCTACCACTTTGCCCATATCATTTTCCAATTGTTTGTTGAAAGAGGAGGCTCTTCCCAAAGCCGTTGGAATCACCGTAGTTCCAATAGCCATGTGGCCATGTGGGCATTCTTCTGCCAGAAACAGCGGAATACCCAATCGTGTATGATTGCGCACCCATTGTTGCATAGCATTACTTACAGACAACGCCAATTGCGGATTCAAGCCATTGTCAAGGGTTTTCTGTGTCCACGGGTCGGCACGCATCACTGCCCAAGAGCCACCTATCAGCCTTTGCCCCATATCCTGCTCAAACTTGTCTGTCAAGTGCACCGATTGTCCTTCCCGCTCATAATAGCTCCAGCCCATCGTCATGGCCAATTGTCCCACCTTTTCTTCAAGAGTCATCTGCTGCAGCAAGTCCTCCACTCGCATGTCAATGCTCTGCGACGGATTCTCATACACATCACAGCGACCATTCTTGTTCAAATCATTATATGCGGGTTGTTCCACTTCAAACTTAAGGACAAAAGGCCGGCCAGTCTCAGACAATTCGTATGGCAAGCGAAGACTTACCTTACCGTTTTCAACCTTATAATACACGGGTCCACGGCTGCCCAGTAAATGTATCTTGGAGCCTTTGGCAGGGATGTGACCACTCCAAGTGGGATTGGGTTTTCCGCCAGATAGGCCCGGACACAAGGCATAGACATATTTGCCATCTTTAGAAGTTGTAAACCACAGATTATCAGCATGATAATCAGACAATGTACGGGTATTGTAAATAGCTTCCCCATTGTCCTTCATCCATACGCCAATCTCCTTCAGAATTTTCACCACCTCTGGTTCTATCAAGCCTTGCGGTGTAGGACCGACACCAAGTAGCAAACTACCACCCTTGGCCACTATCTCCATCATCATGACTATCACCTCATTGGCAGATTTGAATTTCGCATTGGGCACATAGCCCCAGTCCTTGCTCAGCGGCACACAAGTCTCCCACGGATTAGCAAGCTGTTTTTCCGGAATTTGTTTTTCAGGAGTTTGGTAATTTTCATAGACACCTCCGACAGTCCTGTCCACAATCAGAATGCCCGGTTGATTTTGGCGAGCGATTTTGGCCACAACATCCATTTTGATATCTTCTTCAGGCGGACGGACCCAGCCGCCGTCGAGCCACAGAATATCCACCTTCCCATAATTCGATGTGATCTCACCTATCTGATTGTGAACAAATTGCGCAAAATTCTCCCAGCGTTGTGGATGCTGGTCTATTTTATAATTCTCATGACGATTGGGGGTAGCATAACGGCTCCACCAATAGTCCTGAGAGTGCCAGTCCGGCTTGGAGAAATAAGCGCCAATCATCATATTTTGCTTCCGAAAAGCCTCGAAAACATACTTCAACGCATCAGCTTTGGGATTACTGGCAAATGGACCTTTGGCAATCGAAAAGTCGCTATATTTTGTGTCAAACAAAGCAAAACCATCATGATGTTTGGTGGTAAATACGACATATTTCATACCCGCTTCACGGGCAACAGAAGCCCACTGGTCGGGATCAAAATCCACAGGATTGAACTCTTTGCTCAGATTCCAGTACCACTGTTTATAGTCATCGTATGGGATGGTGCTGTCGCGCGGAATCCAGTCTTCGTCCTCCGAACAAATGGACCACGACTCCACAATACCGGGCACAGCGTATAAACCCCAATGAATTATCATTCCGAATTTCAAATCTTTCCATTGCTCCAGCTTAGCCCTCACCTCGGGTTCTTCCGGTGCCACATAATGGGAGGCGTAGTCCTGGGCTGAAGCAAAGATTACCATGCACATTGCAAAGATGAAGATTATCAGTCTATTCATATTTTTATCTCTAATTAAATAACACAAGTTTCCACCGGAAACCCGTGAAATAATTCAGGCAGCAAATTTACGCAAATAAAACGAACCACATACATGGTGCCTAAAAAACATTTCATAATAAAAATAACATTATTATCCATGCGTTTTCAGACTTTCCTATGAAATAATTCTTTAGAGGAATGGCAGAAAGTTCAAAAATTTTATGTATGTTTGTACCATTATTTTTCAAGGAAAGGAAATGAAGAAAACAATACTATTGTTTAGCGTCATATTAACATCGCTGTTTGCTTTTGCCAACTGCAATATTGACTCTCTATACAACTGCGCAAGTTAATGAAAGTGCCACCGTTTTCAGCATGAACTATGGATCCGACAATGTAGAAGAAACGGTTTCAAGCAAGTCGACGGGACTTTCCGTGCGCTGCGTGCGCGACTGATTTTGAGCCACTTCCACCTGGCCACTGGCACTAAACATTTTTTTTGAAAAAGCATGTTGCCATATCAAAAAAAAATTGTATTTTTGCACCCGCAAAAACGAGCCCAGGTGGTGGAATTGGTAGACACGCTACTTTGAGGGGGTAGTGGGAGTACTCCCGTGCAAGTTCGACTCTTGTCCTGGGCACCAAAAGCTCTGATTTCGGTCAGGGCTTTTTTAGTTAAGAGTTTATAGTTAAAAGTTAATAGTTGAAGGGCACAAATTCAAGATTCAAAATTCAGAATTCAAAATCCAACACCAACCTTTCTAACCTTTCTAATCCTTCCATCCTGTAATCCTGTAATCAATAGCACTCCCTTTGAGCACGAAGTGCAAAACCCCACTAACCACTAACCACTGACACCTGACACCTGACACCTGACCACTAACCACTAACACCTGACCACTAACACCTGACCACTAACACCTGACACCTGACCACTAACCACTAACACCTGACCACTAACACCTGTAACCTATAAAACATGCCACTACCAACCAACGAGATACAACAAGAACGCGCCATCCTTATTGGCGTTTGCACCCCTTCGGTCACCCCTGAAAAAGTGAAGGAGTACCTGACGGAGCTGGCTTTTTTGGTAGATACGGCAGGAGGTGTACCCGACCGGCAATTCACCCAGAACCTGCCCTACCCCGACCCCAAAACCTATCTTGGCTCCGGCAAACTCAACGAAGTGCGCGACTATGTAGCCGAAAAGAAGATAGATTTAGCTGTTTTCGACGATGAACTGACCCCCTCACAGGCTCGCAATATTGAGAAAGTTCTGGGTTGCAAAATCATGGACCGTACCCACCTGATTCTGGATATCTTCGCCAAACGGGCACAAACCGCCCATGCCAAGGTGCAGGTGGAACTAGCTCAGTATCAGTACTTGTTGCCCCGTCTTACCGGTATGTGGACGCACTTGGAGAAACAGCGAGGCGGCATCGGCATGCGCGGTCCAGGTGAAAAGGAAATCGAAACAGACCGACGCATTATCCGCGATCGCATTTCATTACTGAAAGAGAAACTAAAAGACATCGACAGACAAAAATCAACCCAACGCGGCAACCGCGAGAAGTTTGTACGTGTGGCCTTGGTCGGCTATACCAACGTGGGCAAGTCCACCATGATGAGCCTGCTTAGCAAGTCGGATGTCTTTGCCGAAAACAAGCTATTTGCCACCCTCGACACAACAGTCCGCAAGGTGGTCATCAACAACCTGCCTTTCCTGCTCTCCGACACTGTTGGTTTTATCCGCAAACTGCCTCACACCTTAGTAGAGTCCTTCAAATCCACTCTTGATGAGATACGTGAGACCGACTTACTCTTGCACGTAGTGGACATCAGTCACCCCGAGTTCGAGGAGCAGATTGCTGTGGTAAACCAGACTTTGGAGGAACTTAACGCTGGCGGAAAGCCCATAATTCTCATTTTCAACAAGATAGATAATTATCATTGGATTGAGAAAGAGCCTGATGATTTGACTCCGAAAGAAAAGTGCAA
>CACXXY010000173.1 GCA_902771655.1 uncultured Bacteroidota bacterium
CAATATCCGTTTTTTCGGAATAAAACATAATTTCTCTTCATTTTTTTTGGGAAAAGGGGGATTCGTCAAGGTTCATACTATAATGCAAAACTTCCTTTCTGAACAATATGTATAAGGAATTTTTGTACCTTTGCATGCTTCATAAAAACAATGACAAATGCATAATAAAAGTGAATATTTCCTTTTAGCATTGATTCTGATGCTGGTATCACTGCCTCTTTCTGCTCAGGTCTCCATCAGCGGGGTAGTTACCGACCCGCTAGGAAATCCCATTCCCGAATTGGAAGTTGGCCTTTTTATAGACAATGGTGATTCTTCCGCCAACTTTGATTCATCATTAGTGGCTTGGACAATGACAGACAGCAACAGTCATTATATGATGGAGGGTATTCCTGCTGGAATATACAGAATCTGTTTCAATTTACACTCTAAAGATACACTGCATCAAAGTATGTCCGTTGTAAACATTGAACTATCCAGCCAAGACTTTCTGTTAGACGCAAGTATCCAGATGCGCGAAACTGTGGCGTATTGTTATGTGATACAAAAACCTGCTAACTGGAAAAAAATTTCGGGAAAGATAACAGGACTTCCTGTTTACAGGAAAGCGAAAATTATTTTTGAAGTCATGGAAACTGGGGAAAAACACGTGGTTTATACTGATAGAGATGGTAACTTCATCGGGGAATTTCCTCCAAAGACAGGTCTTGTAAAAGTCCATGTTATTGTACATGAGGGCAAGAACGAGTGGCGGGAGGTGAGGAGTTATGTTCAGCGGCCACGAAGACACAGATAATGGTGTTTTTTGCATCTTATCGAAGCTATTTCGTTTCGCGGCGGCACATTCATGACTTCGGCGCAAACCCGACCTGCGCCGCGACCGTGACGTTTGATAATTTCCATTTCTATTGACATGGAATCCCTGACGGGATTTGGTGATGGTGCACACTCCTTTTCCCCAGGGCGATGTCCTGGGCTACCAGCTCCTGCAGACCTACGGCCTACATACATTGACGGTGTGTAAACTCATGGCAACATCAGCCCATTGACGACTGTGCGGAGGGAATGCCGACATGGCGAGGCAGAAGCGGTGTGAAATAGTGATCAGGTTTTAGGGGTCAGGGGTCAGTAATTAGGTGGAAGGTAGAAGATGGGTGGTAGAAGAAATCTGAAGTCATCGGTCAATGGAGATGCGTGCGTTGGCCTTGCTGACGGTTGGGGGGAACGGGCTTGTACGGCTGCACTTACCGTCAGCTTGATCTTTTGCCTACTTTTCGCTTAATCGAAAAGTAGGAGAAAAGAAGTCGGCTAGATCTTTTGGTTACTTTTCTATCATGAGAAAAGTAACAGAAAAAAAATTTCATGCGATAGCCGTGGTTATTCCCTCTTTCAATGTAATAATGAAAGTGGGCGATGCAGATTATATCTGCATCACAGACATTGCCCGGCAGAAAAATCCAATAGAGCCCAAGGATGTGGTGAAGAACTGGATGCGCCTAAAAAACACCATTGAATACCTTGGAATGTGGGAAATGCTCAACAACCCTGATTTTAAAGGGTTCGAATTCGACCCCCTTTTAAGACAAGCGGGAAGTAATGCATTCACACTCAGTCCTTCTAGATGGATTGAACTCACCCACGCCATCGGAATTATTACGAAAACAGGTGTCAAAGGCGGCACATACGCACAACGAGATATAGCATTCAAGTTCGCCAGCTGGGTATCAGTGGAATTTGAATTATATCTCATCAAAGAGTTCCAGAGACTAAAAGAAGAAGAACAAAAATCTTTGGGTTGGTCAGTCAAACGTGAATTGTCAAAAATCAATTATCACATTCATACCGATGCAGTAAAGGCCAATCTTATTCCTGATGAAGTAGACTCTTACCATAGTTCTCTCATCTATGCAGAAGAGGCTGATGTTCTCAATGTGGCACTGTTCGGCATAACTGCCAAAGAGTGGCGCGAGGCAAATTCCGAAAAGAAAGGCAACATCCGCGACTATGCTACCATTAACCAGCTAATTTGCCTGTCAAACTTGGAAAACATCAATGCTGTATTCATCAACGATGGAATGCCACAACAAAACAGACTACATAAACTCAACGAGATTGCCATTCAACAGATGTCCGTGCTGGAAGGAGTCGGGAATAGAAAAATGCTAAAACAAGAAAATGCTATATGAGAAAATAAAAATGATGGATAAATCAACCTTTTAAAAAGTTATTAATATGGATTTTGTTCTAGTTGAGAATCATAGAAATACACCAGATAAAGAATTGTTATCTGATGTTGTCTCTGTGTCTAAACTTTTAAACAAAAAATCGCTCACGATAGCAGAATACAACAAATATGGAAAATATCATTGTACTACCCTTACGAGAAGATTTGGCTCTTGGTTTGAAATTTTAAAAAAATGTAATCTGATTCCCTCAAGATCTTTGATTAATATTCCCAACGAAGAACTCTTTGATAATCTTGAAAATTTGTGGAGGCATTTTGGAAGACAGCCTAAATACCATGAAGTGAAGAAACCTTTATCAAAATATTCTGTTGGAACATATGAAAAAAGATGGGGGACCTACTATAATGCACTCAAAGCTTTTGTCGAAGACATTAATGGTGTAATTGTTAATGAAAAAATTCATGCAAAAGGCAAGGATACTAATAATCCAAGATCCATTAATTATAGGACTCGATTTATAGTTATGCAGAGAGATGGATTCCGATGCAAAATTTGTGGTGCATCTCCTGCGAATGATCATAATGTTATTTTACATATCGATCACATTATTCCCTGTGCTAAAGGAGGAAACGCAAATCTTGATAATTTGCAAACATTATGCTCAAAATGCAATTTAGGCAAAAGTGATTTGAATATGTACAATGAAAAATAATCCTACGTTAACAACATAAAAAAACACTTTTAAAGTAATAAACTTTTTAACATCCAAAAAACTATGGCAGAAAAAAAATTTATGACATGCGACGGTAACTGCGCTGCTGCGCACGTAGCCTACATGTTTAGCGAAGTCGCCGCTATCTATCCTATCACTCCCTCATCACCGATGGCAGAGTACATCGACGAGTGGAGCGCAGGCGGCAGAAAGAACATTTTCGGTGAGACCGTGAAAGTGGTCGAAATGCAATCAGAAGCCGGTGCTGCCGGTGCAGTACACGGTTCACTGCAGGCTGGTGCCTTGACCACCACCTATACCGCTTCACAGGGTCTGTTGCTGATGATCCCCAACATGTACAAGATTGCCGGCGAATTGCTGCCCGGCGTATTCCACGTATCAGCACGTGCATTGGCTGCTCAGGCACTGTCTATCTTCGGTGACCACGCAGACGTGATGAGCGCCCGTCAAACTGGTTTCGCCATGCTGGCTACCGGCTCTGTACAGGAAATCATGGACCTGGCTCCTGTTGCCCACCTGGCAGCTATCGAAGGCCGCGTTCCTTTCCTGCACTTCTTCGACGGTTTCCGTACCTCTCACGAAATCCAGAAAGTAGAAGCCGCTGATCAAAGCAAAATCGAAAAATTGGTCAACTGGAAAGCCCTGAAAGAATACCGTGACCGCGCTCTGAACCCCGAGCACCCCGTAACCCGCGGCACCGCTCAGAATCCGGATATCTACTTCCAGACCAGAGAGTTGCAGAACAAATATTACGATGCTCTTCCCGACATCGTGGCCAAATACATGAAGAAACTGAGCAAAATCACCGGTCGTGAATATGCTCCCTTCACCTTCTACGGCGCAGAAGACGCTACCGACATCATCATCGCTATGGGCTCCATCACCGACGTCATCAAGACCGTCATCGACAAGGAGAACAAAGCAGGCAAGAAACTCGGTCTCGTGAGCGTTCACCTCTATCGTCCGTTCAGCGTGAAATACCTCGGCGAAGTCCTTCCCGAAACGGTGAAGAGAATCTGCGTCCTTGACCGCACGAAAGAACCCGGTGCAAACGGTGATCCGCTGTATCTGGATGTGGTTGAAGCATTCGCCAACTGCAAAGACATCCCGGCCGAGAACAAACCAATGATCATCGGTGGCCGCTTCGGTCTCTCTTCAAAAGACACCACTCCTGCCCAGATTCTGGCAGTTTACAAGAACCTCGCCGCTCCCAAGCCGATGAACCAGTTCACCGTGGGTATCAACGACGATGTTACCCACCGTTCTCTCAAGGTTGGTAAGGAAATCTCCATCCTGCCGAAGGGCACTTTCGAAGCCAAATTCTATGGCCTCGGTGCTGACGGTACTGTAGGTGCCAACAAAAACTCCATCAAGATTATCGGTGACAACACCAACAAATACAGCCAGGCTTATTTCGACTATGACTCCAAGAAATCTGGCGGTTACACTTGCTCTCACCTGCGTTTCGGTGACCAGCCCATTTTGGCTCCCTACTTGGTAGGTACTCCCGATTTCGTGGCTGTTCATGTTCCTTCTTACCTGAAGAAATATGACTGTCTGCGCGGTCTGAAGAAAAACGGCACCTTCCTCTACAACTCACCATGGAGCGTGGCCGACACCAAGAAACATCTTCCCGATTTCGTGAAGAAATACTTGGCTCTCAACAATATCAACATGTACATCATCGACGCCACCAAGATTGCCGCTGAGATTGGTTTGGGCAACCGTACCAACACCATCCTTCAGAGCGCATTCTTCAAGATTTCAGGCGTTATTCCTTACGACCTCGCTGTGGAGCAGATGAAGAAATTCATCGTGAAATCATATGGCAAGAAGGGTGAGGACATTGTCAACATGAACTATGCGGCTGTTGACCGTGGTGGTGAAATCACCAAGGTTGACATCCCCGCTGAATGGGCTAAGTTGGAATGCAGCACCGACTTCGTTTTCGAACACAACGACAGCGATCCCGAATTCATCAACAAGGTGATGCGCCCGATGGTTGCTCAGTGCGGTAACGACCTGCCCGTGAGTGCCTTCAAGGAAATCGTTGACGGTACTTTCCCCGCTGGTACCACCGCTTACGAGAAACGTGGTGTGGCCACTGTAGTTCCCGAATGGAATCCTGCCAACTGTATCCAGTGTAACCAGTGCTCTTTGGTATGTCCTCACGCAGCTATCCGTCCCGTTGTAATGACTGATGCTGAGTTGAAGAAAGCTCCTAAGGGCATGGCTGCCATCGACATCAAGGCTCCGAAGGAATTTTCCGGCATGCATTTCCGTATGCAGGTTTCCGTGATGGACTGCACCGGTTGCGGCAACTGCGCCGACGTATGTCCCGCCAAGGAGAAAGCTTTGGTGATGAAACCTTTCGAAAGCCAGCTCGACGAAGCCAAGAACTGGGATTACAGCCAGAAG
>CACXXY010000174.1 GCA_902771655.1 uncultured Bacteroidota bacterium
TTTGCGTCTGAGCTTTGCCAAGAGATATGTGTATCAGCATAACGATATGGAGAGCTTGCGCAAACAGTTGGCTCAGGCATGCAAATTGGCCGACGAGCAGGGTGGTGGCGTGTTGGTGATCACCGAGGGTGTGTTCGGTATGGCTGGTGACCTCGGCAACTTGGCTGGTATCGTGGCATTGAAGAAGGAATTCCCCTTCCGTCTGCTTATTGACGATGCTCACGGTTTCGGTACTATGGGACCAAAAGGTGACGGTACTGCCGCTCATTTCGGTGTGATTGACGAGGTGGATGTGTATTTCGCCACTTTCGCCAAGAGTATGGCCGGTATCGGTGCTTTTGTGGCTTCTGAGAAGTATGTGGTTGACCACCTGCGTTTTAATATGCGTTCACAGATTTTTGCCAAATCACTGCCTATGCCGATGGTGATTGGCGCTATGAAACGTCTGGAACTCATCAAGACCCGTCCGGAAATACGCGAGAAACTGTGGACCATCGCCAATGCGCTGCAAAGCGGTCTGAAAGCCGAAGGTTTCGATTTGGGCAGAACTCAGTCACCTGTGACTCCGGTTTATTTGAAGGGTGACCCAGGACAGGCCACCAACCTGATTGTTGATTTGCGCGAGAATCATGGTATATTCTGCTCAATGGTACTCTATCCGGTTGTGCCTAAGGGAGTCATCATGCTCCGTATCATCCCGACCGCTGCTCATACGATGGAGCACGTCAACCGTACTATCGCTGTTTTCAAGGAAGTCAAGAAAAAATTGGATGCCGGCGAATACAACAAGCCGATTCCGCAGATGAGCTTGGTGAGAGAGTAATACGTGAGTATGTGAAGACGGGGAGACGCTCACTGCGTGAGCTCGGGGAGTTATGCTTCGTATAAGGGGAGTTTCGCACTTCGTGCTCAAGGGGAGATTTTTAATGTGCTAATTAGTTAATGTGCTAATGTGCCAATTGAATAAATTGACACTTGACACTTGACAGTTGACAATTTGAATTTTAATTTTGAATTTTTTATTTTGAATTCTGAATTCTGAAATTTTCCCCCAACCCCTAATCACTGACCCTGTAACCTGTAACCTGAAACCTATTAATTGTCAATTGTTAATTCGAATATGAAATATTCTATTGTTTGCAAAAAATGCGGGCATGTAACGGAGAATTTTGCCCAGTGGCTGGCACAGGACCAGTGCTGCCCGGAATGTGGCAGCAACCACGCTGATGTCCGCTATACCGCTGATTATGCCAAATTGCCGGAACTGTACAAACAGTCCGCCGACAGCTTCTGGTTGTATTTTGATTATCTGCCTTTGGAGCATCGCGAGAACATTATTTCATACGGTGAAGGCGCTATTCCCATTGAAGAATGGGATTTCATGGAAAAATACGCCTTGGAGAAATTTGGCATTCACTGCAAAGTGATGGTATATCGCAATGATTTGAATGGCGGTACGAATACCTTCAAGGATGTGGCCGCATCTTTGGCAGCTTCTGTCTTCAAAGAAAATGGTGTGAAGGAGTTCTGTGTGGCTTCAACGGGCAACACGGCTACCGCTTACAGCAGGTATCTGGCCAAGGCTGGCGTGAATTTCAACGTGTTTGTGCCGGAATGTGTGTGCAAGGACACGGTGGAGGAAATCAAATCGCATGGACAGCATATCCATATTGCTGATGGTGACTATGCATACGCCAAGAAGTTAGCCGCCGCATATCATAAGGATAATCATGTACTGATTTCAGCCGGCAATATCGACCCGCTGCGTGTGGAGGCCAAGAAGACCATGGTTTTCGAGTTTATGCGCCAGTTGGGCCGTATGCCCGATGTGTATGTGCAGGCTGTGGCCGGTGGTACAGGTCCTATAGCTGTTGACAAAGGTGTGCGTGACATTTCCCCGGTGTTTCCGGAAGTGAAACTGCCGCGTATGCTGCTAGTACAGCAGGATACTTGCGATCCGATGGTGCAAGGCTGGGAAAATGCTGTGAAAGCAGGTTTCCCCGAAGGTTATGAGAAAAATTATCCGGTGATTGACAATCCGCAGACCAAGGTGTCGATTCTTTCCACAGGCAATCCGGGCATGTTCCCGATTGTGGCGCCCATCGTTCGCAAGAGCGGGGGTACCTTCTTGCGGGTGAAAGAGGCTGATTTGCTTGAGCTGGCCCGTTTAGTCAAGAAAGAACGCAATGTGGTGTTAGGTCCCGCTTCCATCGTTTGTCTGGCAGGTTTCTACCAGGCATTGGAACAGGGTGAAATTCACGATGGCGAGATGTTGCTGATGAATACCGGTGAAGGTGCCGCCCGTGCGAAAGATTTTGCCAATGCTTTATAAATTCATCAGTTGCTGTTGTACGAATCGAGATTTTGCCAATAAACTGTAAGCAAGATCTTTGCGTATAAGTGGTACGATATTGTCCAACGCTTTGTAAACAAAATTTTTATGGATAAGTGGTTTAAGGATAAAGTAGTATGGATTACCGGTTCCTCGTCTGGAATCGGTGAGGCGACGGCATATCGTTTTGCCCAAGAGTCTGCTAAGCTGATTCTGACTGCCTTGGAAGAAGATATTCTGCTGAAAGTCAAAGAGAAATGCTTGTCGTTAGGAGCTCCCGCGGTGGAGATTCTGCCCTTTGACCTGTCGAAGACCGAACAGTTGGAGGAGTTGGCTGCCAAGGCATGGAACAGTTTTGGCGGAATTGATGTGTTTTACAACAATGCAGGTATCAGTCAGCGTGGCACCACCGTGGACACACAGATGAGTGTTATCCGCAAGGTGATGGATGTGGACTATTATGCCCCGGTGATACTGACAAAATATGTGTTGCCGAAGATGATAGAGCAGGGTGGTGGTCAGTTGGTGGTTACCACGAGTATTGCCGGACAGTTCGGTTTTCCGTTGCGTTGTGCCTATTCGTCGGCCAAGCATGCTTTGTATGGTTTCTTCGAGACTGTTCAGGCGGAGTATTACAAGCAAAACATTCGTGTTACCATCGTTTGTCCGGGCAGGGTGAGAACCAACATTTCCTTTTATGCCTTGGAGAAAGATGGTTCCCGTCACGGCAAATTAGATGCGGGTCAAGCGGGTGGAGTAACTCCCGAACAGGCGGCCAACAAGATTGTCAAGGCTGTGTATCGGAAAAAACGCGAGGTGCTGGTGGGTCGCAAGGAATTGGTGATGGTGTATATCAAGCGCTTTTTCCCGGGACTGGCGGCGAGGATTGCGAGGAGTATCAAGGCGATGTGAAATGAAGAGACGTGGAGACGGGAAGACATGCACTGCGTGCATTCGTGGAGACGCTCACTGCGTTCGCTCGTGAAGATGAGAGGAAATCGTCTAAACGTCTTGACGCCTACACGCCTAAACGAAAAATAAAAATTATGGACAAAAAATATTTCTTCTCAGGAATACAGCAAGTCGGCATAGGAGTGGAAAACTTTGAGCAGGCTTGGAAATGGTATATCGACATGTTCCAGATGGACATCAAAATTCTGGAGGATGACACGGTAGCAGAGCACATGTTGCCTTACACGGGACAGTCACCGCAGAAACGCCATGCTTGTGTGGCTGTAAACCTGCAAGGTGGTGGCGGTTTTGAGGTATGGCAGTATTCTGAACGTAAACCACAGCCGGTGTCTTTCGACATTCAAGTCGGCGACCTCGGTGTTTTTGTGGCCAAGCTAAGATGCTTTGATGTAGAGGATTTTCATCGGCAACTTACAGCGAAATATGATAATGTAGGCCCGATTGCGGTCGCTCCTGACGGGCATAAGACCTTCTTTGTTGAAGACCCATACGGCAATTATTTCCAAGCGGTTGAGGATGATTTCATCTGTGTGAAGACAGGCTACCCATCGGGTGGTGTGGCTGGTATGATGGTGGGTGTGACGGATGTGGAAAAAGCGTTGACAGTTTATCAGGATATTTTGGGCTTTGATGAGATCGTATATGACAAGACGGGGAAATTCGATGATATGGCTTTTCTGAGAGCTGGTGACCAGCAATACCGTCGTGTGCTTTTGCGTCATTCCAAGGCCAGAAAAGGACCTTTCTCACCCCTTTTGGGACC
>CACXXY010000175.1 GCA_902771655.1 uncultured Bacteroidota bacterium
GTTCCTTCTCCTGGTACTTGTATTTCTATATCTGCCCATCGTTCTGCTGGCGGTCTACAGTTTTACCGTCTCCACCAATATCGGGGCGATCAGGGGATTTTCCCTGCACAACTATGTGACCCTGTTCACTACGCCGGAACTTACATCCATGATCGCGGGAACGATCACACTGGCACTTGGATCGGCGGTGATCGCGACGATTCTGGGAACCATGGGAGCCATCGGAGCTTTTTATTCCAAAAAAAATGTCTCCGCCTTTATTACGACATTGAATCAGGTTCCCGTGATCAACGCGGACGTAGTGACGGGATTTTCCATCTGCGTCCTTCTGGTCGTTGCCCTGGGGATCAGCAAGGATTCCTATATCCCCCTGCTGGCCGGGCATGTCACGCTGTGCGCTCCCTTTGTTTTCCTTTCGGTCATGCCCAGGATCAAACAGATGGATTCCAGCATTTACGAGGCGGCCCTGGATCTTGGCGCGACGCCGGTCAAGGCACTTTTTGAGATCCTGATCCCCCAGATCATCCCGGGCATCATCTCGGGATTCTCCCTGGCGGTGACACTCTCGCTGGATGACTATTTCATAGCCATGTATACAAAGCCCGCGACATTTGACACGATCAGCACCTATGTCGTAAACGCGACAAAGGGAGCACAGACCACGATCAAAACCGCCCTGTGGGCGCTCTCAACCGTGATCTTCCTGATCGTCGTGCTGGTTGTCCTGCTGTCCAATTTCAGTGTGATTCTGGAGAATGTCCGCAAGAAAAACTTCCCCGCCATAAGCCGGAAACCCATTACCCTCTTCGATAACCGAAAGAAATCATAAAAAAACTGAAAACTGAAAGTTGAAAACTGAAAACTGATACCCTGTAACCTGTAACCCGAAAAACATGGAACAGTTTGAATTCACCAGACCCTATAATGACAGCGAGATTCCTGCTGCGGTAGCCAGAGTGGCTGAAAGCCCTTTTTTCGGCAGTATAGCACATTACCTGTTTCCCGGCATTGACGTGGAAACTATCCGTCAGCAACTTCTGCAAGTGAAGACCATCAAGGAATTCCAGCAGAGATACATGTTGCACGCCATCAACAGCATCCTGAGACAGACCAGTACAGGTTTGGCAAGTTCCGGCTTTGAGCAATTGGACAAGGCGCACAATTACATGTTTATCGCCAACCACCGCGACATACTTCTGGACGCTGCCATCCTCCAGATTTTGTTGGACAAAAATGGTTTGGATACCAGCGAGATAACCTTTGGCAGCAACCTGATGCAAGGAGGATTGGTCATTGATATCGGCAAGATGAACAAGATGTTCCGCATAGTACGTGGCGGTTCCGTCCACGATTTCTACAAGAACTCCCTGGAAGTTTCCTCCTACATGCGCTACGCCCTGTTAGAGAAAAAACAGTCGGTATGGATTGCCCAGCGCAATGGGCGTACCAAAAACGGTGACGACCATACCGAAATCGCTGTCTTGAAAATGTTTTCCATCAGCAGTTCCAAACCATTTATTGAGAACATGGACGAACTGAACATCACACCCATAGTCATTTCCTACGAGTATGAGCCCTGCGACTTCCTCAAAACACAAGAGTTGTATATTTCTCAGTATCAGAGATACATAAAAGAACCTGGGGAAGATCTCAACAGCATCTTGAAAGGCATCAAGCAACAAAAAGGGGGTATCAGCGTAAGTGTGGCACCCACTATCAGCAGAGAAGAATTGCAAGACTGCGACAAGCATGAAAAAAACGACAAATTCGTACAACTGGCTCAGTTAATTGACAAAAGAGTATATAGCCATTACAAACTTTGGAAAACCAACTTTATCGCTTACGACATGCTTGAAGAAGGAGAGCGATATGCCTCACAATACTCAGATACAGAAAAAGACGCGTTCATCCAATACATGGAAGAAGGATTGCGTTCGCTGGTAGGCGAAGCGGACGAACTAAAGCAGATATTTCTGAATATTTATGCAAACCCCGTGAGAAACAAATTAATAATTAATAATTAACAATGAATAATGAATAATGGATAATGAATGGCGAAAATCCAATCATTATTAATTATCAATTATTAATTGTTAATTAGAAAGACAGTTCCAACATTCTGATAATCGGTCTTTTAGCCTTTTCTATAGTATCCTCGTCCAGTAGCAGTTCAGGAGTTTCATCTTTGAGGGCCTGGTAGATATTTTCCAGGTTGTTCATTTTCATGCTTCTGCAAACACAGGCTTCCTGTTTGTCGGCCGAATGGAAAATCTTGTCAGGATTCTGTTTTTTCATTTCATGAAGGATACCATTTTCGGTAATCACCACAAACTCCTTATTTTCCGAAGCGGCCACATGCTTGAGCATGGCGGCTGTAGAACCCACGAAGTCTGACAATTCCAGCACATCTCTAGGACATTCTGGGTGTGCAATCACCTTTGCCTGTGGATATTTCTGCTTGAGGCTTTCCACCATAGCGGCGGACCAACGGGCATGAACGCAGCAATCGCCATCCCACAGCACCATCTGCCGGCCAGTCTGCTGGTTAATGTAATCACCCAAATTTTGGTCAGGCACGAACACTATTTTCTCATCGGCAGGCAAAGAATTGACAATTCTCAATGCATTGCCAGAAGTGACGATGATGTCAGCCATAGTTTTCACTGCGGCCGTGCAGTTGATATAGGCCAGAATCTTATGGTCGGGATAATCCTTCATAAACGCTGCCAATTCCTCCGCATCGCAGCCGTCGGCCAAGGAGCAGCCAGCAGACATGTCCGGAATCAGCACTTTCTTGCCAGGATTCAAGATTTTGGCAGTTTCGGCCATAAAATGCACACCGGCGAAAAGGATAATATCCGCATCAGTTTGGGCAGCCTTTTGTGAAAGGCCCAAGCTGTCGCCTACAAAATCGGCCACCTCCTGAACTTCAGGTAATGTGTAATAATGTGCCAGAATAATCGCATTTTTTTCTTTTTTTAGGGCAATAACTTGTTCTTTTGTTATCATGATTTTAGGGGTTAGTAATTAGGGGTCAGGGGTTAGAGGTTAGTGGTTAAGAGGACAAATTCAAAATTCAAAATTCAAAATTTAATTTTCAATTTAATTTGCCAAATTGCCAATTAACTAATTTAATCAGCACATTAGCACATTGATAATTAGCACATTAATCCATTAATTAATTAACCAATTAACTAATTAACCAATTTGCTAATTAATAAAACCCATCTTCTTCGGGGGCACAAAGCCATATAATAAGATATATCAGACCGCCGCTAAAACCAAAGAGCAGCAATATCAAGAAAATAATCCTCACCACGGTAGAATCAACATTCAGGTATTTGGCGAGACCGCCACAAACACCGGCAATCTTACAATCGGTACGGCTTCTGGTTAATTTTTTGTATTCAGGCATGGTTCTAAAATTTATTTCGAGTGCAAAGATAATAAAAAAGGTGAAAAGAAAGAATTTCGAAATCGAATTTCCCGCATAAATCATAAGTATTTTTCAGAATCAAAACAAATAGTAAATCGAATACTAACAAAAAAAAGATTTAATAATTTGGAAATATAAAAAAAATTTCGTATATTTGCAACTTGTAAATTCATTACTAAAATGGTAAAACAACTGAAAGACATCGCATCCATACATTCCGGCACCTACCTTAGCAGCTGTCCAATGGGTGAAGTAGCATATTTACAGCTGAAAGATTTAACAATGGAAACACCCGAAACAACAGCTACCAGAGTGGAGTATCTTCCAAAAATGAAGAACCATTTACTTCAAAAAGGGGATATTTTATTTGCGAGCAAAGGCACTTCCCTTCTCTGTAAAATATTCAATTACGACATTCTCGCAGTTGCTTCCTCCTCTCTATTCTCCATACGAATAAACGACCAGCAAATTTTGCCAGAATACATCTGCTGGTATCTCAATCATCCAGAAGTATCGACACTAATCAAAGCACAACAAACGGGAAGCTCAACACTTTTACTACATAAATCCATACTGGAAAATCTAAAAATCCCCATCCCCGACCTAAACACACAGAAAAAAATAGTAAA
>CACXXY010000176.1 GCA_902771655.1 uncultured Bacteroidota bacterium
CCGCACAAAACGACGAAGTCGTGCAGTGTGGGGTAGTAAGTACAGCCCTCACAGCTGCGTACCTCCGGCACGCTGATTTCCTCCACATGTCCTGCCACCCCAAACTGCGGCCTACGGCCTTGTTAGGGGTTAATAGGATGGCGTGCTTGCAGCACGCCAACACACAAATAACCTACGCCACCATACTGAAAGTTTTCAAAGTCCTCGGCGCCACTATCGCCAGTATGGATTTGGGGTACTTCGTGAAAGTGGTGTTGTGATAAATTGTAGAGACGTGGCGTGCCCCGTCTCGTATACAAATCAGCTTTACCCTCGCATGCTGCACCAGAGCATAAGTACAACATTAATTAAAATATTTGGCTGTTGCGCCACGCCACCCAAAAATCAAATACCAACGATAACAGGTTTTCTAAACGATACAAGCCAACGATAATATAAGTTATGGGACTAATATATTTAAAAATTCAAAGAAAGATTGCCATATAAGCGTTATTTGTCTTCATTGATTATCCACTCTATAAGATTTGGACAAATATCCTTCAGCAAATCTTTTGCTACAGCTTTCATTCCGTCACTGAATTTTTCACTGGTATTTTGAGGCAAACTTTCCTGATTGACCTTCATGCTTTCTTTAATCTGTACTATTAGATCATTCTTCTCATTGAAGTTGGCCAGTAGCAACAACAAATCGTTAGCTGTGATTGTCACAATATCGCCATTGAACGAACTATCCGCAAAACTTCCCTTTTCCTCCAGTATATCGTTCAGATAGAGTCGCATAGCCTTATCTCTGATGGAGAACTGTATTCTGTTTTTATCCTTTAGTTTATATGCACGATTAGAAAGCATTTCAATTAGGCGATTTTTGTATTCCTGCTCGCTATCATCGACCTTATTGTATTTCAGTTCTGCCTCATAGCGCATACGCTTTACCTTAGATTCGGGGATACGTAGTTTGCGACTGATATTGTTGTCGCTCATACCCTTCAGCTGATTTGATAGTAGAAAATGAAAAATAAATACCTCAAAGTCATTCTTATTCATTGTTCCGAATCCGTGTTCAAGATAGTAGCCATTGATAAATTCAGATAGTGTTGTTGTGGGTGAAACATTGACCATGTGATAATGCATTAAAACTAACCTACTCTCTTCTGGCTTTTCGGCTTCCGCCATAGAATTGACTAATTAATTGAATTTTACTGATTTTCTTTTTTGAAATTTTCGCCCGCCTTTCGGCGGGTGTTTCCTTTCAGACCGCTTGGGCGCTTCGCGCTTTTGCGGTCTGCTCTAATCGCGAACGCAACGGACTGAGAAGCCGTAGCCCTTGCCGTTGTTGTACCTGTCCACGTCGGCGTAATCGTAGTAGAGATAGCGGCCGTAAGCGTAGTTGTCATTGCCCTCCGTAGCACTCCAGAAGTAGGCATTGTAGCCGAAATTGTAGTAGTTGCCGTCGTAGACGCCAGCGGGAAGAGCCGAGAAGCCTGTCGCATTGTTCGTGCCCGGATTATTGCCTACATCGCAAGTTTCGGTGGAACTGTCCCATCCCATAGTGGATGCCAACGCCTTGGCAATGTAATTACTATTATAGATATAGCACAGATACTGCGTCTGGCTGCTAACATAATATGTCAGCTGCCACCATTCCGCATCACTTGGCACATGCCAGCCTACGGGACAAATTCCTTGAACACCACTGGGATTGGCACTACTTGATGAGGAATTGCGCATCACTGCCTTCCAATTGTATAAATAGCCGTAAGTGCTTACATTGGAACTGTTATTATTCGGATAGTAACGATAAGCTATGGTGGTGGAAGTATCGTTGCCCAATGCGATGCTTGTACCATTGCTATAGTGTGTGGTGCGAAGGTTTTCCTTCATCCAGCATTGAGCACCTATCTGTACAGTATTATAAGTATTGTTGTCATAATCGGTCACAGTGGGAGCTCCTGTACAAGGCTGTCCGTCATAAGGATTAGGAGTTGTAAATGTCAATACTTCACCATACGCTGTACCAATACTATTGGTGGCGTACGCGCGAACATAGTAGGTAGTAGCCGATGTCAACCCTGTTATGCTACTGGTGAAACTACCCGTGCCACTGCCGTTGGAAGTGTGGTTATCACTTATGGTAGGATTCTGTGAAGTACTCCAGCATATACCTCGTGCGGTTACAGCGGCAGTTCCAGTTGCTGTTACATTTCCGCCACAAGTGGCAGCAGAGGTGGTGATGTTGTTGACCACAAAGGTCGATACAGTAGGCAACTGCCCTGTATAAGATTCTCCTTCATTGTGCACGCAACGGACTGAATAGCCGGAATACTTTGTAATAGTGGACAAGGTTACGTCAGCAGCGCAGTGCACAACACAGGAATTGTATGCATCGTAACAATTGTATTCTGTAGCAATCCAAAACTGGGCATATAGACCGATACAATCAAAAGGGTAACCGTAGTAGTAGCCAGCGGGAAGAGCCGAAAAGCCTGTCGCATTGTTCGTACTTGGAGTATTACCAACAGCACAGGTTGTTATATAATAACTATGCCATCCTGTAGTGGAAGCCAACGCCTTGGCGATGTAATCACTGTAACCATTGCATTGATATAGTGGCACACAGCTCACATAGTCAATCAGTTGCATCCACTCTGCATGGCTCGGAACATGCCATCCCATAGGACAAATGCCCTGTACATCATTGGGATTAACAAGAGAAGAAGAAGGACCTCGCATTACTGCCGGCCAATTATACAGATAACCATAAATGGGGACATTGCTCGTGTCTAAACCTGGGCTATAACGGTATGGAGTTATTGTGCTGGTTATGGTGCCTAATGGAATAGTTGTACCATTGGCATAACGCGTGGTGCGCAAGTTCTCCTTCATCCAGCACTGATTGCCTATTTGCACCGTATTGTAGCTGTTCCCGTCTATATCCGTCACCGTGGCGGCACCAGGGCAGGGCTGAGCATCTATTGTGGCATTGGTCGTGAAATTCACCTCACTACCATAAACAGTTCCCAAAACACTCGTCGCATATGCACGTATATAGTAAGTGGTGCCTGGATTCAACCCTGTTAGTTGGCTGGTAAAGTATCCTACACCACCTCCATCCGTAGTGTGGTTGTGATTTACATTTGGATTAGGGGAAGTATTCCAGCACACCCCCCTTACCAAAATATTCTCTTCCCCATTATAGATTACATTGCCACCACAAGTGGCCGTACTATAGGATATGCAAATAACGGAATCGGTAGTCACCATAACCGACAGTGTTGAGGTGGTGGTAAAACTTTCTTCGTTGCCGTAGGCCACGCCCACATTGTTGATGGCAAAAGCCCGTACATAGTAGGTAGTGTTTTCGCTTAAGCCCGTCAAATTGCCCGAGAAAGTTCCTGTGCCTTGTCCTATATGAACGCATATATCCGATACGGTGGGCATGGGATTAGTACTATAGCAAACACCTCTGTCAAATACTGTGGCACCACCATCGGAAATTACTGAACCACCTACCATTGCGGAAGTATAAGTGATGTTGCTTACCGCATTAGTAGTAACCGTTGGCAATTGGTGTTGTGTTTCGGCAAACTGCAAGGTGAAAGTCTGGGAAGCACCTTGTGGCTGTGAGATGCGCTGGCTTTCCGCCTCGCTACCATTAATGGTGGCGTAGCCTACATATTCCATCTGATCTCCGAAATTGAAAGGGTGGGTGGTGGTATATTTGGGACCGTTTTTGGATTGGGTTGCGGACGCATGCGATGCATCACCGCCGTTTCCCGTATATTCAATCCTGTTACCATCCCCTCCACCATTACACACCATCTTGATGGAAGAAGTCTGCCCGTTCTGGCGGGCGGTCATAATGTATGTGCCAGAGGTAGACAAGGTAACGCGGAATTGGTGGATACCCGCCTGCGGACGCATGCGATTCGTCCCTACGGTTTTTCCGTTTACATCCGCAATATCCAACATCACCTCATCCTCTTCCGCTACCATCAGACTCACCTCGGTGGTGCCGGTGAAAGGATTGGGGTTATTTTGGGATAATTGTAGAGGCAATACCCGTACCATTCTGCATGGTCAGGGTCGTGTCAGGCCAATATATCGTCTCCTGCCAGCTTTTGGTCAGGTTGGTAATAGTAACCCGGTTGAGTTGCACATAGTGGTTGGCTACATCTTTGGCGGTAAAGGTAAGGGTTACGCTTTGGGAGAATGCAGCGACGCAACACACCAGCAGACAGATAAGTAGTAAAAATGTCTTTTTCATAATGGTTTATTTTGTGATTATATTATCGCAATAAATTATAGTGCTTGCAAAGTTACATATAATTTTTGAATTACAAACAGTCTCACCTTGTTTGAACCACGGCTAACGCATGAAATTTTTCGGAATTATCCCTTTTGGTCTTGCATTTTATCGAATGACCTTACCTATTTCTCATACCATACATTTTTCGCGTACGAATCAATATTAAACCCTCTGCCGAGGGTAATTAAAAAAATGTGAAACATCCTTCTATTGATATTGATTCCCCTAACGGGGAAATAATTTCCCGTCAGGGATTCTATTTCAATAG
>CACXXY010000177.1 GCA_902771655.1 uncultured Bacteroidota bacterium
ATCATCGAAACGAGCTGTTCCTTTGTTCCAAACGAGGAATTGTAGTTGGAAAACCAGTAAAGGGGGTCATAACCCATCGACATGGAATTGGCAGCCTTAGCGCTCTGCGGAATCCATATCAGACTGAACGTGCCGGCCAACTCATCGGCCTGCCTCTCTAACAATGCCCACTGCGTGTCATCGAATGAGTCCCAGTAGAACCCCTGCAACATCACGCCGCCGTAGTTCTGCGGCCATCCCTGAGCCATGGCACAATTAGTACCCAGCCAAATCGCCAATAAGGCGAGTGTGTATCTGATCTTCGTTTTCATTGCTTATTATTTTAAGATGATATATTCAAAAGGTTGAAGAATGATTTCCTCGCCGAGAGTGATCTTCTTTCCGTTGGTCAGACTCACACCCTTATATCCGTTCCAATCGGTGGGAGTGGTCATTTTCTTCTCAGCGTTTCGTACATTTACCGCTACAAGGATTCGTTCCTTGTCGGTGTTACGTTCAAAGAGCAGGATGTCATCATCGGGGAAGGGAACAACACTCCCGTTGCGAATAGCCTCCTGGTCGTTGATCACCTTGATGAGCGTGGCATATTCCTGATAGAGTGCCGCATTCGCATTCCAGTCAACAGCCACATATTTGAAGAAGTTGATAGGCTCAGGATAACCCACTTCCTGAGAGCCGTAAATCAAAGGACAGCCATGGAGGAAAACAGTAGCCACATAGGCAGCCATGGATCCCCGCAGGTTGGTGAACTGTACGGGTGGTGTCACCTCCGTGCTGTGGTCGTGATTGGTGGTGAAGCGCATCTTCCGTTTGCCGTCGGGAATACTGTCATATTCCTTCTTATCAGCCTCGAAAAGCATAGATGCGGGCTTCTCCTTGCAGAACACCTGTACGAGCGAGTCTTTGAAGTCCCAACCGTAGTTCATGTCAAATCCAGCCGTGAAGTTATCGCTGCGCTTTCCCTCTGCGAGCATGAGGATGTCACGACCCTTGGCAGCAGCACGCAACTGGTCGATGGCATCTTTCCAGAAGTCGGCCGGAACACCGTCAGCCACATCACAGCGGAAACCGTCTATGCCCACCTCTGTAATCCAGAACTTCATCGCATCAATCATCGCAGCCCGCATATCCTGGTTGTCGTAGTTCAGGTCGGCCACGTCAAACCAGTCCCAAGGACGTGGATGAATAATCGTATCGGCTTTCTCATCATGGGTGTACCAGTCAGGATGTTCTTTCACCCAAGGATGATCCCATGCTGTGTGGTTGGCCACCCAGTCGAGAATGATACCCATACCGTGCTCATGACAAACTTGTGCCAGATGCTTGAAATCGTCAATGGTGCCGAATTCAGGAGCAACGGCTTTATAATCGCTGATGCAGTAGGGAGAGTTCTTGCCTTTCTCTATACCGATAGGGTAGATGGGCATCACCCACATGATGTTCACACCCAGATTACGGATGGAATCAATACGGTCGGCCACTGCATTCAGTGAGTTCTCCGGAGCAAACACCCTTGGGTTCACCTGATACATGGCCACATCGCTTACTGCCGGCATCTTGAAAGATTCCTGCTTCGAATCAGTTGAAGGCTTACATGCCACTAATATGGCAATGATGCTAAATAGGTACAATAGTTTTTTCATGAAAGAAAAATGTTTAGGTTACTTTTGTGCAAAGATAAGCATTTTTTGCATGGGTTGTATGCCTTGTCACTATTTTTCTTTGCGTAAATCATGCAAACGGTTGCATTTGTCTTCATTCATAAAAACAAATTGCATAAAAAATGTGGTCAAAGGACTGGTGGCTTTAGAGGATTTTCAATGTCATGTTGGTTAAGAGTTATCTCGCCTTTTTCGAGGTGGTTGCAATTTGCATCCACTTTCAAGAAATTGTCCCCTCATGTGAAGAGGGGAGTAAAGAATAATTGGATCCGTTTCTGAAACCTATGGTTTCGAGGTGCAATATCATAGGTATTGGAGTCTAAAACCATAGGTATCGCAAAGCAAAACCTACAATCCTAAAATTTGAATTCACAAAACTGGCGCAACATACACGGATTTCGCTGGAAATGCCTTTATATACAAGGAAAATGGGTATTCTCAACATACACGCAACATACACAAACATACACTATACGGGCTTTAACATACACAAAGGGTTCACTATAAAATTGAAGAATTGAAGAAGGAGGCAGTAAATGGGCTGATTAAGCATAGAAATACTACTTCCGCATAGAAACTATGGCACTTTCTCATAGAAACTAGGCTGATTACCACTTCAAACTAGGCCACTTTCTCATAGCAAGTAGGCTTCTTACTCGACATTCCCACGTTGGGAACAATTTATTCCCACGTTGGGAACAATTTATTCCCACGTTGGGAACAACAACTCGTTTGTAAATCTCTCGTGTATGTTGCGTGTATGTTAAAGCCCGTATAGTGTATGTTAGTGAACCCTTTGTGTATGTTAAAACTGATAGATTTCCCTTTGTTTATCGGCATTTTCAGCATTTTGCGTGTATGTTCGCGCGTTTTCACTATTCATTTTTTACTTTGTAGTTCCTACAAGGCAAAATTACGCGTGACAGGATCTGTCCCTTGTCTCGCTTTATAAATGATCCAATCAATGCGACTGCCCCGGATAACAAGGACTCACTCATTACTCATTATTCAATTAGGGTTGCCGGAATAAGACACATAATGGTGCTACCAACCTAAAGATTCGTCAAAAATGTCGAAAATAGCAAAATAATTACAAGTTTCGACACTTTATAAGGAATTATTTTGAGAAGGTGACAGGATCTGTCCCCTGTCACCATTCACTGCTCAACATAGCCACCCCGTTCTCAGTGAAAGCGTATGGTGCTTTCCTTAATCCCATCTTAGCGGATTTGGATGTCGCATTTTGCGATTTCCAATTTTTAACCTCTTGATTATGTGAAGAATTTGATGTCACATTTTGTGATGTCCAATCATTAACTCCCTGTTTATCAGTAACTTTGGATGTCACAATTTGTGACCGCAAGATTTCAAACTCTCCTTTTGTCAGTTGGAACATGAAATCTTCAGGAAAACGCTCTATATTACGTTTAACTGCCTGATTCAACGCCCTCGTTTCTACTCCATACATAGCAGCCAAGTCAAAGTCCAGCATCACACGCTGACCTCGAATCTCATATATCTTGCTTTGTATAACCTGTAAGTCGTTCATATTGGTTATTGGTTTCTTTCGACTGCAAAGATAGTAAAAGCCGAGCGAACTACAAAATAATTATAAAATTATTTTTATTTCCGAGGCGTATTTTATCTTCGACGAAGTCAAAGTTATTATTAACTTTCATTACACAAAAATTTTTCAATGGAAAAAATGAGTTGAATACAAGAAGTTATTTTGTGATTTTTGTGATTTGTGATTTTACATTTCTCAATGGCTGAACCTTATAAAGTATATATATAATATAATATATATATTATATAATATATATTCTTTAGGGCATTGTAATCCCGACATTACAAAATTACATAAAAAACCTAAAATCACAGAAATCACAAATCACAAAAATCACAAAATTCACATCTTCCATTGTTTTCCCCGTTTTTTTTCGTAACTTTGTATCGTCGAAAGGGCAAGAAACCCAGCGAGCAACGACTGAGTACCGAACCTTTACCGAGCGTTTACCGAGCCTTCCTAGGATGCTCGTTAGAAGCACGATAGTGGCAAGGTATAAGCGGGGCATGGTAAAGTTGAAAAATGCGATTAAGTGAGTGCAGAGTCAAGCTAGCTTGAGCTATGCCGAACCAAAGCATTTTGGGCGAAAGCCAAAGTTGATAGTTGAAAGTTGATAGTTATACCGGTTAAACTATTAAGCTATTAAGCTATTAAGCAACTAAGCTATTAAGCTCAAAAGGTAAGCCCTAAAAACGACACCCAAAAAAACAACATGGCAGTAAGTCAAGGGTATTATGGTCTGCGTCGTGGTTCTACGAAATCACATACCTACTCAGTAGTAGGTGGTAAGCAGATTACCAAAGACCGCGTAGAAGGTGGAAA
>CACXXY010000178.1 GCA_902771655.1 uncultured Bacteroidota bacterium
AGCCCAATTGGTGACCTAAGCCATGAGGCATGAACAGCGCATGGGCACCTTGGCGGACAGCCTCGTCCACATCGCCTTTCATCAGACCCAATTGTGACAAGCCTTCGGCAATGACCTTGCACGACAGGGTGTGCAATTCTTTATTATAAACGCCAGGGTGTGCGGCGTTGATGGCGTCCACATTGGCTTTCAGCACAATCTCATAGATTTCCTGCTGTTTTTGGGTGAAGCGGCCGCCAACAGGCAAGGTACGGGTATTGTCGGAGCAGTAGTTCATCAGGTTCTCTGCACCGGCGTCCATCAGTAGCATATTGCCTTCCTGCAGGATGGCTTCATGGCCGTGGTTGTGCAGGGTCTCACCGTGCTGTGACAGGATGATGGGGAATGACACGCCATTGCCGTAAGATAAAGTGATACCTTCAGCGAGGCCAGCCAATTCCAGTTCGGGCACACCGGCCACGCAGCGGCGCATCACGGCAGTGTGCATCTTGTAACCAATCTCGCAAGCAATTTCCATCTGTTCGATTTCACAATCCTCTTTGGCGGAGCGCAGGTTCACAATCCCCTTGATTAGCTCTGCTGAAGCGTGGTTGCGGATGTCGTTCACGTTGATGCCGGTGAGGTTGGACAGCCAGATTTTGTTGTCCCCACGGTAGGGTGGGGTGAAGTGTACTTTACGGCCTGCGGCTTGGGCGGCATGGACATACTCGCTCAGCTTGGCCATGGGCATTACCTCTTTCACGCCCACTTTCTCGGCCAAGGAGGCTAAGGTGGGTTGGTTGCCCATCCAGATGATGTCGTCAATCTCGAAGTCGTTGCCGAAGATGATGTCGCGACCTTCATCAAAGTCGATGACAGCGGCGATGTCGGCGATAGACAAGCCGAAGAAATAGAGGAAATTGCTATCCTGACGGGATGCCGCTTTTCACGGCTTTTTTCAACTTATTGCGGCGGTTTTGGTAAACTTCTGCTTTAAATAGTGGATTCATAGTATATATTATTTTTTTAGAGGTGCAAATTTACATAAAAATCTCGAATTACACACAGACGACAGTTTTTTTGTAAAAACGCGGTACACCACGTTTCTTGCGGCATAAACGAAAAAATATAGAGAAAAGAAACAAATAACAGGTTGATGAAAGTTGACACTAATCTTTTAAACAAGCTATGGGCACAACATAAACACCATCTTTGCGACGGTAAGCCATGTTTCCCACAGCAGTAAGCACCATCATGAAAGAGGGGGAGTACATTTTATCTGTATCGATTTTTTTGGCTAATCTGGTGAGTGAAACAACACCTTCTTCAATAAGTTTCTCACCACCCAATTTAATTTCCACTAAGCCATAATGTCCATTGCGCAAATGAATGACAGTATCACATTCCAATCCGTTTTTGTCACGGAAATGATACACCTGCCCGTCTAAGGCATCGGCATAAACGCGTAAATCTCGTACAGCCATTGTTTCAAAAAGTAAACCCATGGTATTCAAATCATTCAAAAGATCATTGGGACCAACACCTAAGGCGGCTACAGCGATGGAAGGGTCTGTGAAATAATGTGTATCAGAGGTTCGAATGGCAGATTTTGAGCGAAGATTTGGATTCCAAGCTTCCATATCCTCTACCACGAATAATTTTTTCAAAGCTGTGATATAGTTGGCTACAGTATCTTCTGTTAAGGTGTCGGCGGCGTTCATTTTCATATCGTCTCGAATCACCGTGTTGGCCACTTGAGTTCCCTGATGTCGTGCTAAAGACCGCATCAGTTTTTTAGCCTTGGAGGCATCTCTTAAGGTGTTATCCACTCTGGAAATGTCGGTATCGGCAATGGCTTCAACATAGTTGTATGCGGAGGCTAAGGAATATTGTTTTTCTACGTTGGTGGTGGAAGGCCATCCTCCTCTACAAATAAGATGTGCAATATCAGAGAGTTGCAAATTTGTTTCAGCAAAGATTTGGTTTGTTTGTCCAAATAAATCTTTTAGCTGGATGGTTCCATTTGACTCTCCAGATTCCCATAGACTCATCGTTCTCATGGTTAAACGTGAGATTCGTCCAGTTCCGCTATGTCTGAGTATTTCCTTTTTGACAGGGACCGCGCTTCCTGTTAGGATGAATTGTCCCATTGACGGGTTGTGATCGGCAGTAAAACGAATAGCATCCCATAATTGTGGTGCTTCCTGCCATTCGTCAATCAGTCGAGGTTGTTCACCCTGAAGTAATGCATTGATATTAGTTTCCGCTAACAAAAGATTTTTTTTGATGGTATTGGGGTCCGCCAAGTATAGAATACTATTGGCAATTTGTTCGGAAGTGGTGGTTTTGCCGCACCATTTCGGTCCTTGTACTAACACTGCTGCAGACGATTTTAGCTTGTTATGCAGCAAATTATCAGCAATTCGTGCCTTGTAAGAAATACTTTCCATACAAATTTATTTAATGTGGCAAAGATACACATTTTTAATGAAATAGCAAAACTATTTGGCGATTCGGCGATTTTTTGTTTGGCGATTCGGCGATTTTTTGTTTGGCGATTCGGCGATTTTTTGTTTGGAATATGTACCAGCTTCATGCTGAAGGCACAATTTTCTATACCCTTTAAAAATCAGCCGATAACAATTTATGAAGAAAAAAAATAAAAAAATTAGCACTGTGTAAAAAAATTTATGTATCTTTGCTTCGCAATTATTGTGGATTATTATGATATTGCGAAAAAGAGAGAAAAACAACAAAAACTGTTCACCCGAACGGGTGTATGTGTTTGGTTTTTAGTAAAGTATAATTCAATAGAGAAAAACAAAATAATCAAAAAAACAATAAACTATAGTATTAATTAAAATCAATCAAAATGAAAAAGCATTTTACCAATTTGCGAATTGCTCTAGTAGGCTTCCTGGTATGCCTCATGAGCATGTCCATGATGGCCCAAACGCCAGCGGTCACATTGGACTTCTCAACCAATGATTGGAACATACCTGCTGGTCCAACAGGTTCTTCCACAACGGCAACGTATACCAATAATGATGGTTATACTATTACTCTGTCTGCCTCAACAAAATATGGATGGTATGACACAGATCCTCATTACTTGTTATTGGGTAAATTAAATTCTACACTTACTCTTCCTGTTTTTGATTTTGCAGTTGAGAAAATAGTTGTAGTAGGAAAAAGTGGAGCATCTGGATCAACAAAACAAAATATTTTTGTTGGAGACCAGGCCGTTAGTACAGAGACCACCGGTGCTACAGGTACTAATGAGTATTTGATTAACGAAAATTACCAGGCTGCTGGTACTATCTATGTTTTGAAAGTGACGAGTGGCCATAATACTCAAATTACTTCTATTGAAATTTACGCTGCAGCTACTCCCGAACCTCCCACACCCGTTATCGAACCCACTTGGGTGACATGCGATCAGGTTGGTATTTTCAATACCCAAGTTGATGGTTTGGTTCCTACTTGCGCCACTGTTGGCGACAGCACTGTTTTTCATTTCTCCTATACCGATGCTTTCAATGGTTTCCCCGAACAGACTCCTAACCAGGAAATGGGTGGCAACCCCGCTAAAGTATATGTCGATGTTAGAATCTCCCGTCCTAATGATGCAATTACCGGTGTGAAGGTTTCATACGGCCCTGGCCACGAACAGATAATCAACTTCACCAATGTGACCGATCCTAATAACGGAACTCTTGGAGATCCCTACAATGCAATATTGAACTATTTCCCTGTTGCTACAGTGAATACCGATGGTTCTGTAACGGGTAATGCCGTTGACAGAAACTGGACAGTTGAAGTGGAATGGTGCACCGGCGAAGAGGTTGTGGCTATCCAGAAACTGAATGTTTTGATTGACGCCGCTCCGGTTGCCCCCACTCCCGACATTGACGTTGACTCTATCGCAACCCTGCCCTACGCTTACAACTTCGACGAAGGCAATGATCCTTATTTCATGATCAACAATGGCGAAGCCGTTAACAAATGGTATGTTGGCCAAGCCCAAGGTTTCGATAATAATAAATTGTATATATCTTCTAACAACGGTACTACCAACAAGTACGATGTGACCAAAGCCAGCAACGTGATGGCCTACCGTACCGTGATGGTTCCCGAAACTGGTGCCATCTTGAGCTTCGACTACCGTGTGAATGGTCAAGCTAATAACGACTATCTGAAGGTTAACTTGGTAAAAGGTGAAACCACTACCGAAATCGCCACTCTGCAAGGCGAGAATGATTGGGCTTCTTTCAGCTATGATATCTCTGGTGAAATGGCTGGCGAAGTATGCATCCAGTTCAATTGGGTGAACAACGCTACCAATGGTGAGCAGTTCCCCGCCGCTATCGACAATATCTCTGTTATTGAGACTCCTTGCTCACAGCCTACCGCGCTGACCGCTACCGTTGACAGCACTACCGCTGTGATTACTTGGGTGGCCGCTGAAGGACAAACCGCTTGGAATTTCGAATACAAATTGGCTGACCACAGCGAATGGTACACTGTTCCCGCTACTGCAACTACAGTTACCTTGAATGATCTCCAAGGCAACAGCAACTACCAAATGAGAGTTCAAGCCGTTTGCGGTGAAAACCAGAGCGCTTGGACTACTGGTGCTTTCGCAGTGGATTGCCAGAATGGAAACATTTCAGTAGTTGTAGAGGATGTAGTAATTGGTACAGATGGTACAACAAATGCTTACTTGCCGTTCTATGGTTTGTATAATTACGCTTATTCACAGCAGATTATTGATGCTGAGGAAATTAATACAACTGCAGGTAATATCTATTCTGTAA
>CACXXY010000179.1 GCA_902771655.1 uncultured Bacteroidota bacterium
CCTAATTTGTTGTAGATGATATATCCTGCTTCTTTTGAGGAAAAAATAGGTTTTGACACCATCCGTGAGCTGATCAAGAATCACTGTATCAGTGATATGGGTCGTGAGATGGTGGACCAGCTCCGGTATTCAGACTCCTTCGAGCTGATTGAAAAGCAACTGCAGGAAACGCAGGAATTCAAGCAGGTTTTGCTGCTGGAAGATCCCTTCCCTGCCCAGGATTATTTCGATTTGAGGCCGGTGCTCTCGCGCCTTCACATCGACGGCACCTATATCGAACTGGATGAGCTGGCGGCTTTGCGAGCCTTCATCAACATGATTATCCAGGTGTTCGTTTATTTCAAAATCAGGCACGAGGACAACAAATTTCCCCGATTGTGGGCCATCTGTCAGGATATTATGCCCGAGAAAGACCTGCTGGAGGCCATCAACAAGATATTGGACCCCAAAGGGCAGCTGCGCGACAACGCTTCGGATGAGCTGAGACGCATCAAAAGCGAAATCAACCGCATTTCGGGCGAGGCCGACCGCCGTATCCGCAAACTGCTGAACGCTGCCAAGCAGGACGGCATCACCAAAGACGATGCCGAAATGACCGTAAGGAACGGACGTCTCTGCATCCCCGTTTCCGCCCAGTTCAAACGCCGCCTGAAAGGCTTTATCCACGACGAGTCGGCTACAGGACAGACCGTTTTCATAGAGCCTGCCGAAGTGTTTGATGCCAACAACGAAATCAAGGACTTGTTGAACGCCCAGCACCGCGAGATTATCCGCATTCTGACCGAAATTACCCAGCGCATACGGCCATCTATCGACAACCTACGCTACGACCACGATTTCCTCGGCACCATCGACTTTATCCGTGCCAAAGCCCTGCTGGCTATTGATATCAACGGTTTTCTGCCCCATGTTTTCGACCAATGCATGCTGAACTGGCACAATGCCATCCATCCGCTGCTTTACTTGAATTTCAAAGGCACAGGCAAAAAAGTACAACCTTTAGATATCCGCTTAGTCAACGACGAGCGCATCCTGATTATCTCCGGTCCCAATGCCGGTGGCAAGTCCGTGTGCCTGAAAAGCATCGGACTGCTGCAATACATGATGCAGTGTGGCTTACTGGTCTCCCTGTCCGACACTTCCGATATGGGCATCTTCCACCATTTCTTTATCGACATGGGCGATGAGCAGTCCATTGAAAACGACCTGAGCACCTACAGCTCGCACCTCACCAATGCCAAAATGATGATTGAGCATCTGGACGAGAAATCGCTGTTCCTGATTGACGAGTTCGGTTCCGGCACTGACCCGCTACCTGGCGGGGCGATGGCCGAAGCCTTGCTGGAAGCCATGTACGACAAAGGCTCTTTCGGGGTGATCACCACGCATTACGGCAATCTCAAACTCTTTCCCGACACCCACAAGCAGGCGGTCAACGGGGCCATGCTTTTCGACATGACCGCCATGAGACCGCTGTTCAAGCTGAAAATGGGCAAGCCCGGCAGCTCTTTCACCTACGAAATTGCAAGGGAAATTGGTCTGCCCCAACAGATTATCGACGATGCCGTCAGTAAGACTGGTACCGCCCAAATTGACTACGAGAAGAAACTGGAGCAGATTGAGAACGAGAAGATGGAGATAGACAAGATGCTCCGCCTCGTTAATTCCGCAGATGACCAATTGGCGCTGATGATCAACGAATACAGCGAGAAGTTCGCCGAGCTGGAAAAACACCGGAAGGACATCATCCAAAAAGCAAAAAACCAGGCGAACAGCATTATCGAGAGCGCCAACAAGGTAATCGAAAAGACCATACGCGAAATCAAAGAGCACAAGGCCGACTCCGTCAAGACCAAGCAGGCGCGACAGGATATTGTCAAGCTGAAAGAGGAGTTTGCCAAGGAGGTGGAATCCATAGAGAAAGAACCTGCGCTAAAACCCATTGTACCCATCCACAAACCCAAGACACAGGCAAAAAAACAGGAGAAACCCGAAGACACTACCTTGCATGTGGGAGATTCTGTCTTTATGATAGAGACCCAGGTGGTAGGCGAAATCACCCAACTCAACGGGGACGATGTCACCATCTCGTTCAACTCGGTTTCCCTTCGCACTACCAAGGACAAAGTGACCAAAATCAGCAAGCGGGAAGCCCGAACCGTAAAACGCACGGGGGTGAGATTGGATGGCGGTTCCTTGGCCGACGCCATGAACCAGAAGATTTCCCACTTCAACACTACCTTGGACATGCGAGGCATGAGAGCCGACGAGGCGCTGCAAATGCTGGAGAGCTACATAGATGAAGCCGTGTTGTTGAGCATCCACCAGGTGAAACTGCTGCACGGAAAGGGCAATGGCATCCTGCGCCATGTGATACGGCAATACCTAGCCAAGCGCAAGGAAGTCAACAGCTTCTGCGATGAAGCGCTGGAACTGGGCGGCACGGGGATTACGGTGGTGAGCCTTTAGAGTTAACAGTTAACAATTAATAATTAACAGTTAATGAGGAGAATAGATGATACTGGGATGGGGAGTTGGGCTTCGCCCAAGGGGAGTTTCGCTACGCTCAAGGGGAGTGGACTTCGTCCAAAGGGGAGTCTCGCACTTCGTGCTCGAGGGGAGTTTAAATATGCTAATGGAGTTAGCAAATTAGTTAATTAGCAAATGTGCAAATTAAATTAAGAACTAAGAATTAAGAGTTAAGAAGGTGGATTTGAATTTTGAACTTTGAATTTTGAATTATAATAACGAACATCATGAAACACAACATAATCATAGCTCTGCTCCTCACTCTGTTGCTGTCAGGGGCGTGCGGACACAAGAATGAGCAGATTGCGCCCAAACCGAAAGGCTATTTCCGTATAGACCTGCCCAAGGCCGAATATACCCTATTGGACACCACCCTGCCTTTCACCATGGAGGTGTCGCAATATGCCCAAGCCATCATCACGCCCAAAGACTCCGGTAAAATTTGGATTGACCTCCAATATCCCCAATTTGCCGCAGAGCTGAAGATGACCTATTTCCCCATGCACGGCAACCTGAGAGACAGAATGGTACAGGAACGAGAGATGGTGCAGTTCCATTATGTGAAAGCTGATGATGTGGAATATTCCATTATCAGCGACCCCGAGAGCCGCATGTTCGGGCAGATTTATGACATTGAAGGCTCTGATGTGGCCACTCCTTTCCAGTTCTGGGTCAGCGACAGCAGCCACCACTTCCTCAGAGGCTCGTTGTATTTCAACTTTCCGCCCAACAACGATTCCATCCAGCCTGTCATCGACTACCTCCGCAACGACCTTTTGCAGCTGGTGAATACTTTGCAGTGGAGATAATTGTAATTTTATTTCACTATATTACAACACTTTAGAATTATTTTCGTTGTTAAACTAAATTTTTAGTTGATTAACGAAAAATAATTTGTATCTTTGCAGCGTTGTTTTTGAGTGAATGTTATTAAGTGAATGTTGGTGAGTGAATGTTAGGGAGTAAATGTTGGAAAATAAATGTTATTGATTGAAGGTTATTAAGTTAATGTTAGTGAGTGAAAATTAGTGAGCGAAAGTTAGTAAGCCTCGAAGAGGCGAAATCTCAATAACCCCAGACGGAAGTCTGGGGGATATAAAAGTATCAAAATACCTTAGTATGAAAGAACTGACAAAAGCGGAAGAGCAAGTAATGCAAGTGATCTGGAAAATCGGACAGGGTTTTGCCAACGAGATTATGGCAGCCTATCCTGAACCGAAACCCGCCTATAACACCGTACTGACCACCATCAAAATCCTGGAAGCCAAGGGGTTTGTGAAACACGAAACCTTCTGCCGTTTCCACCGCTACCAAGCCGTTATCAGCAAAGAGGAATACTCCAAGCACTTCTTGGGCAGCGTGGTGGAGCGGTACTTCAACAACTCCTACCTCGACCTAGTATCAGCCTTCGCCAAAAAAGAGAACTTCAAGTTGGAAGAACTCGAAGCTCTGAAAAAAATTGTTGACGAAGCTATTCATAACGAAAAAAACAAAACA
>CACXXY010000180.1 GCA_902771655.1 uncultured Bacteroidota bacterium
AATCGGTCGCGTTGACCGTCACCGTCATGCCTGCCACGCTTGAGCAACCGTACTGGTTGGTGCCCGTCACCGTATAGGTGGTGGTTTCTGTCGGACTGACGGTGATGGTGGCATTGGTGCTGCCAGTGTTCCAAAGGTATGTGCTTGCCCCGGAAGCCGTCAGCGTGGCGCTCTGTCCGTAGATAACGGTGGCAGTACCCGTAATGCTAATTTCCACCGGGTTGCAAGAGGTGGTGAAGGTCTTTTGCGTACCATAGCTCGTTCCCGCACTGTTCGTGGCATACGCCCGCACGTAGTAAGTCGTGTTGGGTGTCAGCCCGGTGATGCTGCTTGTAAACGCACCCGTACCCGTGCCGTTCGTGGTGTGGCTGTCGTTGACGGTTGGGTTCTGCGCGGTGCTCCAGCAGACACCGCGGGCGGTCACGGTCGCGCCACCGTCGGATGTGACGTTGCCGCCGCAGGTGGCGGTATAGGCAGCAATGTTGCTCACGGAACTGGTGGTGACGGTGGGCGTTCCCGGGCTGGACTGTTGTGCGTACGTGAAGTTCAGCAGGATGGGAGTCTCAGGATAATACCAACCTTGGACGTTGTGCTCACCAGTAAGAATTACAAACGGTTCACCTTCAAGAGTGATGGTGCATTCGTTGTACTCAATCCCATTCACATGGTCATACATTTTCACAGTGACCACTTCCCCTTCATTGTCGTAAAAGACAGGTGCAGCATCAATAATCGGGAACGGGTATCCATAGTCTTCCACATATTCATTGGTAAGGTAGTTCACAAAGGGGTCGTAGTCACCAAATGCCACACCTGCACCTCTACATTCATCGCCGACAAAGAAGGCGATCTCCAAGGCATTCCAGTTTGCGGGGTGGTTGTTGGCGGTAACGATTTCACCGTTAATCATGATGGCGGCGACACAGGGAGCCTGGTAGTGATAACCAATATAATAGAACTCCGGCCAGTGGGATACGTACTGAGCGAAGATTGATCCGCACATAGCGAGGGATACAATCAATGTTAATAACAATTTTTTCATATTTTAAAATTTTCAAACAAACACGAAAAAAAGAACCATTGCCTGCCTTCCAGCAAAACAATACTGCAAACATACAAATTTTAGACAAGCAAATCAACAGCTTCGATGGATTTTTTTATCATCGACCAATTTCGTTCTTCCGGTCAGGCGGATTTGATCAACAAGGCACTGGGAATCAAGGGGATAAACACAAAGTTTTCCTATTCCCACGTGGTTGAGAATCTCGCATCCGTCTTCGTGAGCGGCGGCGAGGTCTTGGAGGATGTGAACTTCTTCCGGGATGAATGGCAGAAGACGGAAATCAATAACCAAGATTTTTCGTTTACTGGCAACACATCTGCGCGGCCTTACGCGACCCGCCGGAGGCAAAAGAGGGTATTTGCGGAAATTAGGAAACCTGAAACCCAAAAAAAGGACGAAGATTCCTCCTCGCCCTTAATCATCTAATCACGAATTAGTTCCCCCCTTTAGGGGGGCTAGGGGGGTTACCGCTTCACGAACGGCTTCGTCACCACTCCCCTGTCCGTGGTCACCCGCACGAAATACATGCCGGCGGCGAGACCAGAAACGTTGATTTGTGTGGGCGAATCATTATTCACCCCTACAACGGTGGTGACAACCTTTCCATACACGTCAACAATCTCGATTCCCACACCTTGACCATTGACCTTTGAACCTTGAACATTGTACATTGAACATTGTACATTGAACATTGTACATTGACAACGTCCTTCGTCGGGTTCGGATACACCACAACGTCCACCTGATCGCGGTTGTTGGCGAGGACATCCACGGCGGTCGCGTCCGTAACCTCCTCGCTCTTGCTGTTGACAGTGCGGGCGAGCGTGATGTTGTCGATGTAGTTGACACTGTAGTCCAACGTGGAGCTGCTGGGCACGGTGTTGCGGAAGGCGATGCACATCGGCGTAATTGTATGCAAAGGCACGGTCGTAAGCATCGTAACTGTTGTATTGCGTAGCACTCCAGAAGTATACACAGTTGCCGAAAAAGTAATAGCCACTGCTATAGCATCCTGCAGGCAACGCACCGAAACCGGTTACATTGTTATAATTCTGATCATTACCCACATGACAAGTAGTCGTACTTGAATTCCACCCGATAGTAGCAGCCAATGCTTTTGCGATATAATCAGTGTTGGATTCGCACAAATATTCGCTCTTGCTTGATACATAATCCGTCAGTTGCGCCCACTCTGCGTCGCTCGGCACGTGCCAGCCCGTGGGACAGATGCCTTGCACACCGCTGGGATTTGCGTCGGACGAGGCAGCACCATTCATCATGGCATTCCAAGTATATAAGTAGCCATTAATAAACACATTGTGAACATCATTATTGGGGCAATAAAGTTCACTATTTGCAATCTCTGTGCCATCGGGTTTTAAGGTGGTACGTAGATTCTCTTTCATCCAGCACTGGTTGCCAATCTGCACCGTGTTATAGGCATTGCCCTCTTGGTCGATGACAATAGGTATTCCAGGGCATGATTGGACATTCTTTTGTTGGGTTTGGTTCTGCGCATTTGCCACCTGCGGCAAAAATACTACCATAATAATGAGTGTCAATAAGCTCCAAAATATAAATTCTTCATATTCTTATAATTTTGTGTCTATTCTGTGGCTTATATATCTAATTTCAACTATTATTTCCTTTACAAAAATCGTGAACTTCACATTACTCGATTCTGAAGTTCTGAAAAAACTAATTAACCAGCTGTTTCACCCGTTTGATTTCTTCGGCAAGGGTGTCGAATTTGTAGCGGAAACCGGTGTCTTTGGTGGAAAAAAGGGCTAAGAACTCCACATTCTTATTCTTCTCGAACAAGGTGGAAACTGCGATATTATTCAAATAAAAACCATCGATTGTGGCTTGTGCCATCACTTTCTGAATGGCCACTTTATACCCCTTCTCATCGGTAACGATGCCACTGCGGTTCAAAAAAGACTGCCCCGCCTCGAACTGCGGCTTGACAAGCAGCATCAGCTGGGCATCAGGCTTCATAAAAGTCTTGAAATAGGGGAAAATATATGTTAACGAGATAAAGGAAACATCCGACACAATCCAATCGAAAGTGCGGTCTTGTATGTCTTCGGATGTCAATTCCCTAAAATCTTTGTTTTCAATAGATAGCACTTTTTCATTGTGGCGCAGCGACTCGTGCAATTGGTCCGTGCCCACATCCACCGCCACCACAAAAGCGGCTCCATGCTGCAAGGCACAGTCCGTAAAACCTCCCGTAGAGCTGCCCACATCCAAAACCTGACGGCCTTGAAAATCCAGGTTAAAAACCTCTATGGCTTTTTCTAACTTCAGTCCTCCCCTACTCACATATTTGTTGAATATGTCTATCAATTCCACCACATCGGTATCAGCAATGTCTTTTGAGACTTTGGTCTCAATCTTGCCGTTCACCGATACGGTTTTCAGTTTAATAGCGTCCTGCGCACGCTCACGAGAGGTACACAAACCTTTGTCAACCAAGTATTTATCTAAACGCATTTCCCAAACTGACAGTTGAAAACTGAAAACTGACAGTTGAAAATTGATTAATTGTCAACTTTCAACTGTCAACTTTCAATTGTAATCTATACGTTTCTAACCTATTGTATTATTATTTTTTCGGGGTGTTTTTCAGAACGTCAACGAGGAAGTCCCAGAATTTGCCCACAGAATCGATGTTCACTCTTTCGTCGGGTGAATGGGGGTGTTCGATGGTCGGGCCGAAGGAAATCATATCCCAATCGGGATAGCGTGAGCCGAAGAGGCCGCATTCCAGACCAGCGTGGATAGCCATGATAGCGGGATCCTTGCCGAATTTCTTCTTATACACGCTCATACAGGTCTTCATGATCGGAGATTCCATATTCGGATTCCAGCCGGGATAAGCACCTGTCAGCTCGATGTCAGCACCAGCCAACTCA
>CACXXY010000181.1 GCA_902771655.1 uncultured Bacteroidota bacterium
TTGCCATATTGGAAAAAGTGTGTAATTTTGCACCCGTTTTCGAAAGCGGAAATCAAGCCCTGGTGGTGGAATGGTAGACACGGTAGACTCAAAATCTGCTGCTCGCAAGGGCGTGAGGGTTCAAGTCCCTCCCGGGGTACTAAACGGCGGTCGCAAGGCCGCCTTTCTTTTTGTCATAAATTACACATTTTAAGCATATTATAAGCATGACTGACGCATTATCAATAGTCACGTTATTACCCATTTTTACCCGTTATTTACCCCCTTTTCCTCAAAATGTTTTCCAAATGTTTTCCACGGAAAACAATTACCAAAAACAACATTATGCATTTGGATAACATTGAGTAACAACGAGTAATGAACATTTCAAATACCACCAGATTGTTTCATATTGAATCATTTTCCTCAAAATGTTTTCCATATCGTTTATTTTTCGTAATTTTGCAACCCTGAAAGGCATAAAATAGATAATTATGGCAAAGAGTAAAAGTATCCTAATCAGCGGTAATCCTTTTGTGCAGATTCGCGACACAAAAGAGGGTGACAAGTATACTATGCGCCTTGTGTACAATCTTGGCGACATATATGAAGTGGATGCAAATGGAAATAGGAGACGTCGCCAGCAATGGAAATACGAGAAGCTGAACTTGTGGCTTTGGAACAAGAAACACCTCTCCCCCGCCGAAAGCGAGCATAACCGCGTGGCAAAGGAAGCCGCAAAACTTGTTCGCGAAGAGCGTGAACGACAATTCTTAAGCAAAACCCAGGGATACACTTTTGCCGTTGACCGCAACAAGATAAACCTCTACGACTGGATGGAGGATTACATCAAAGAGTATATCAAAGCCGATGAAAGGGTAATTAGACTCTCCATAAAACGTTTCCGCGCGTTCATTGATAGTAATAAGAGATACGCCATCTTCTCAAAATGCATACATCCCGACCAGCTCACGCCAGAAATGGTAGAAGCTTTCGTCGACAAATTGGAAGCCGACTGTCGGGGTGAAGGGGCGAAAACACTCTACAAGCGATTTAAGAAGATTATCACCGCAGCCACAAAGCAGGGAATATTCCTCGACAATCCGTGCGATGGTATATCCGCGAAAGTGGAAGATGAAGGAAGATTGAAAAAGGATGTGCTGACAGCCGATGAAATCACACGGCTCATCCAATGCAAATTCGACCGTCAGAGCGACGATGTACGACGAGCATTCCTATTGTCGCTTTTCACAGGATTGCGATACTGTGACGTGAAAGAGCTTCGCTATCGCAACATCAACTACGAAGAATGCACCCTCACATTCCAACAACAGAAGACCAAACGTACCAACACTGTACCTCTGAGGCATGACCTCATCGCCCTGATAGGTCGCGGAGAACCCGACCAGCTTCTTTTCCACGTAGGCAGCCCTACCGCCTGCAACAAGGCATTGCAACATTGGGTCGAACGTGCTGGCATCAACAAGCATATCACATGGCATTGCGCCAGACATTCATTCGGGGCACTCACCTACTATAATCTCAAAGACCTCCGCGCCACCAGCGAGCTCCTCGGGCACGCCGACACCAAAGTCACCCAAATCTACACCAAGGTATTCGACGACCGTAAGAGAGAACTGGTCGATAGTCTTCCTGCCATTGAATAGCCTCCCATTTTCTGTAAAATTGCTCTACAAACAGTCTTTTTGCAGAAAAAAGAGAGGCTGTTCCCTATGTAAAAATTAGTTAAAAAAAGCGTTTTTTTTGACGTTTTTCGCACTTTGTTTTGGATGAAAAAAAATCATCCAATCTGCATCTATTTGTTTTCCAAATTAATGTGTACTTTTGCCGCCGACTTGACATCAATAGGCAACAATAATCAACAACCAAAAATAACACATTATGGAAGACATTATGACCTTTTCGGCAGCGTGTGAGTTTCTAGGCATCACCGCAAGACAGATGTACGGTTACACTGGGCGAAAACTCATCCCTTACTACAAACCGACCGGACGGCACATCTATTTCCGCAAATCCGAGCTTGTAGAGTTCGTGACCGCCAACCGCATTGCCACCGCAGCCGAGGTGGAAGCACAAGCACAGCAACTGGCACGTAAACCCGCTGCGGTATAATCGTCCTGTGGCACTCATTCCGCACATCATATCGGTAGACGGTACCCAAAAAGTGTGTACCCAAAGTACCCAAAAAGTGTGTACCTTTCAGTCATACCATCACCTATCGTCAATTATAATGTACACGCGCGAACGTATGCACCCAATAATAATGTCAAAATGATAGACACGCTAAATATGATGATTGGGAGCAAATTGATGAGCGGAATGAGTCCGTTGTCGATTGATAAATATATCTCGATGGATAAAACGGGAATATATGTGCGAAAAGGGACTCCGTATATAGTTGGTCACATAAACAACTACCGAGTGTATGCCGACGACAATGGAATCCGCCTATCCGGCAGCATCGCCAAGTTGAGCAAGGGAGAAAATGTGTCCACCCCAACACATAAGGACATCGACAATGGCCTCCAGTTACTGTCAGACACATTACATCTCGACGTTGGTATGGCCACGGTTTTAAGAATTGACATTGCTTGTACATTTGGAATGAGCAACCCCGTTGCCAGCTACTTAAATTTATTGACATCCATGCCTGGATATGAACGCGCATCCATTGGAAACAATTCCCTCTACTTTTATTCTCCCAATCGCAAACTGTACTTTTACGACAAACGTGCCGAATTGTATAGCCGTGGGGAACGTATTCCTCGCACATGGTTGAACATACCCAATCTGTTGCGTTATGAGATGAGATTCAACTGGACGGTGGGGAAGCAAATTGTTCAAGACACACTCAAAGCCTCCTGCCTCCGAGAGCGCCAGCCGATGGTGCGGCTGGCGAGATTATGGGCGCAGGGGTACCAGCATATCGCGAAAAAGCAGGACGATCCATTCTTGAAGGTGATGACTCCTAAAGATGCCATAAATGTAATGCTTATTGACTTGTTGCGGAATGCGCCCGACAATTATCTTGACAATGTGGATGAAAGACTAAAGCAATCTGGCAATCTTGACAAAAAGCGACGATACCGGATGCGACAACAAATTGAGGGGAAGATGAGATTATACAATAATCCTTTAATAAACGAACTTGATGCTGAGATAGAATCGGCAAAAGCAAGCCTCGGCGGTTGGTAAAACACCTCCAAATGTCACATAGTTACCAGTCCCAACGCGCACGCGCGCGAGGGGCAACACCTAAACACCAAAAGACAATGCCTAACAAGCCATACAAGAAACCGAGCCTTGAACAGTTGGAAGCCGTCCTTAAAGTCACTGGTGGCATTCTGTCCAGGACTGCAGAGATACTGGGATGCTGTCGCCTCACCCTCCGCCGTTGGATACGAAGCGACCCTGAATTTGCCAATGCTATTTACGATGCTCGGATGCTGACATTCGACAGATGTTTCTCCTCTGCACAACTTCTTGCCTTCGGCATACCCATCACAGAAAACGGACAACTGAAAGGATGGAAGGTACGTCCCGATATACCAATGCTGATATTCCTCATGAAGAAGTTAGGTCACGAGGAAGGTTTCGATCCCGACAATCCCATAAAACCAAAGAACCGTCAGCAAACAGATATGGAGCGATGGATTGAGCAGGAGATGAACAGAAAGTAATGGCTGCCGAAAATAGAGCAAATTTTGAAAAATGTGACTTTTTTGCAATTATTTGGGGTTAAAATTGTGATTTTTTATTGTTTTTTTCATTCGAAAAATGTGATACAACACAATGGAATTACCTAGAAAACAAGCAGATGAACACAACACTCATCGCCGTTTGACTTTTTTTTCGCTAAATTAAATATTATTCAGAGGTGCTCAAAGCCCCAAAGGGAAGAATTATTTTTTCTTTTTTACACGAATTGCCAT
>CACXXY010000182.1 GCA_902771655.1 uncultured Bacteroidota bacterium
TTTACGGGGCAAAGATAGAGAATTTTTTAATTGAGAATGGAGAATTGACAATTGATAGTTTAGAGTTTAGTGTTTAGAGTTTAGAGTCTAGAGTCTTAGGGACATCATGAGACACTTCTGCTTTAGTACTACCCCTGACCCAAAAGCCTCATCGCGGAGGAACGTCCGCGATCCACTGCGCTATGGGGCACTCCCTCGCTTAGTGGGATCGCGGGTCTCTGCCCGCGATGAGGCTAAGGGGACGGTGTAGTGCTCTTCTTGGCATGTGCAAATACCGTATCTTTGCAACCAGAAAAAACCAACTAAAACACACTGATATGGAAGAAAAAGAAATCGAACAACTGGAATTGACCGAGAAAACGGTGCCTAAGGCCGTGGGTTACCTCATTAATGAAGTGGCCGAAATGAGGGCCACGCTTGACAAGATGGAAAAGCAGCTTGGACTAGGCATCAACAAGCACCGTCCCATACTGATGGAACAAGCGGCTGAAATCCTACAAATGAAAGTCGGAACCGTTAAGCGACTGGTGGACGAGCGCAACATTCCGCACTACAAGCGCGAGCACAACATCTATTTCTTTGAGGATGAACTCATCCAATGGATTGAAGAATCCAAAGTGAAAATGGCTTCCTCATACACATACTTTAGAAGGTAACGCCATGGACATCACCCGCGAACAACTATACGAACTGTTGTGGTCTAAAGGCGTCGGCAAGACCGAGGAGGCGCTTGGATTGAAACAACATGAACTGCAGAAAATCTGTGACGATTACCAGATTCCCAAGCCATCCAGTAACTACTGGATCTCTCTTAAACTGGGAAAGTCCCCAGAGAGAACGCCTCTCCCTCCTTTGGAGGACAACCCTTCCATCCGAACAGAGGATTACATCAAACGACAACCCATTAGAATAAAAAAGGAAAAAATCACTCCTCAGGCAGAGCCCTTGAAAAAGTGAAAAAGACACCAGATGGAAAATATGAGCCACAAGCGCTACCGCCCGAAGTGCCGGTAACCATCTACACAGTTCCAGAAAAACTCGTGACCATGGATCCCATCCTCATGGACACCAAGCAGAAACTACGTGAGCATAATGGCCGCAAAGACAACCCTTGGAGCAAAAAGAATCCCTACAAAAGCGATCCCAAGAAATGGCTTGATATCACGGTATCCCAGGAACAAGAGGATCGTGCCTTACGAATCTTCTCCACCATTTGGAGAGCTGCAGAGGCTCATGGGTATTCTCTTAAAATTAGTGTTGACAAAAGCGCCTATTACCACAATTGTTTGTCCTATTTTCTCGTTCGAAACCACGAAATCCGTGTTGAATTGACAGAAATCAACAACCGGGTCAAAGAAGAAGGAAACTATTGGACTAAGTTGGTAAACACGGGGCGACTCAAATTTACCTGTGACCGAGGAGACCATCGATATGGTTTTGACCGCAAACGTGTAGCCGCCCAAGACACGGAGTACACCCGCATTGAAGACAAAATCGAGCACATCATCAAAGTGATGGAAGCCATAGCCGACGAGCGGGATCAGGTTGAGGTAGAACGTAAGCTGGCAGAAGAGCGCCGCATAAAGGAAGAAGAGTTGAAACGACAGGAGGCAGAACGCAAACGCAAGGAGGAAGAAGAACAGGCCCGCATAGAGAAGCGGAGGCAAGAAGAAAGAGACCAAGTAATGGAGTTACTCTTCGAGTCAGAAAGGGTTAGGACTGCTGCACTGATTCGCGAATACGCATCGCAATATGAGGAGGAAATGGCTAGCAAACTGTCTCCAGAGGACTTGCAAGCAAAACTACAATGGATGCACGACAAGGCCGACTTCATCGATCCGTTCATCCAGCGCAAAGACGAATGGCTGCAGCCAAAAGACATAGGACGCCTCTTAAGCCCCGAAATCACCAAAACCACCGAAACACGCCGTCCGTCCTCTTATGGCTACGGAAATGAGACCACATATTCATATTGGCAAATCAAGAACATGTGGTGGAGAAGGTAAACTACAAACAACAGCGGCCAGCCTTAATTATAGATTGGCCGCTGTAATACTAACAACACTTATGATAAACTGAATATCTGGTTACTTTCTGTACAAATCAATTCTTTCTCGAATCAGTTCTTTTGGCAAACGGCTATTCTGTTTCAACAAGGTTTCAAGGCAATCCGCCATTTCGTTACCATCCACAACATCTTCGTTAACCATCAAATCCGTCAAAAACAGAATTCCCGAAACAACGACCCCTTCGTCACCTGCTTTAATACGTAAGTTTTTATCACCTGTCAACAGCCTGAAATTGTTCTTTTTTGCGCACAACATCACGGCGCAGTCAGTCAAGGAAAGGTTTGTGTGAATTTCGTATCGAGCATACAACTCCATCAACTCCATGGTTTCATCGGGTGAGAAACCCATCACTGTCAAATCACCAGAATCCACGAGTTTTTGTACGGCTTCTGATTGTTTCGGATCTTTAATTTCGTGAATAACAAAATCAACAGTGCGAAAATCCACTTCCAAGTCTTTGCACCGTTCTATCAGTCCCACTGTACAAAGGTCAATCAGAATATTCGTATCGCTGATAAGTATCTCCATCGGACTATAGCAGATTCAATTCTTTCCTTACCTCGTCAATTGGCAAATCCAATAGTGAAGCGGCTTTTGAAAAAGAAATCAGTTCGCTTGCCAGCGCCTTATACACCAATCTGTTAAACCGATTGCTATGCTCATCGTATTTATACACGCTTTTTTTCACTTCTGCCTTGAATTCCGGGAACTTGTTCATTTTCTTGTAGAAACCTTGGCAACGGTTTTCAGTAATAATACCCAACTGATTGGCCTTGGTCATTAAAGCCTCTATGGAGATGCCATATTCTATTTGAATGGATCTCAATTCCAATAAGGAAATATCTCTTCTTGAATTACCCATCATTGACATGAACACATCCGAAGGAATCAACACTTCATTGGCAAAAACATTGCAAAGTTTTTCTTGTTTGGTGGAATCGGAAATATTCATGACCAAATGGCCCAATTCGTGAAACAAGGTAAAACGCTTGCGTTCGGGAATCATTATCTTATTTATGACAATAACTGGAACCGAACCCGCCATAATACAAGTGCCGTCAAACTTTTCGTCGTCTTCAATTTCAACAATTCTGATTCCTTGATTTTCAAGTAACTCAATAGGAAATGAAATGGCGTCACGTCCTAGTTTTAGATCATCTCGAACCCTGATAGCAACGGCTCTCGCATCTTCTTCAGAATCAACTACCATGACTTTATAGTCCATCGAAAAGGGTTTGGTACAGCCCAAAACATCTTCTATTTCTGCGTATTTCTCAATCTCAATTGCCACCAATTGTTTGATAGACTCAACCTTTTTTACACCCAACACTGATTTCTTTCTGAACTCCCAAGCATCGGGATCTAAAGTAATCGTAAAAGGACGAAAGAAATAATCCAAGCCCATATCTAAAATGTCGGCAATGGCAATGAGAACCGTACTGGAGGGCAACATCTTACCCGTTTCGTATTTGGCGATGGCATTTGCCGACACCAAACCATTTAACCTATCGCACAGATCTCTTTGTGACAAACACCGTATCTTTCTGGCATTCATCAATCTACAGGCAAATACATTATTTCTTTCTTCCATTTTTTTCATTGTTTCGGTTTGCAAAATTACACAAACTTTTAAAATTTGCACACCAAAAGGAACATTTTTTTATGCAATTAACCTACCACCCCAGAGCCATCGTTCAAAAGATAGGTGTTTCTTCTCCTTGATGAGAAGGAACCGAAGGATCAAGGCCGACATCAAGGGCCTGCCGCACTTGGCAACCGTGGTTGGTGAGCCCGTCGAACCGCCCCTCCCCCATGTCGGCCGGGCCCGCGCGCCCTACCCGGTCGGTCTTTGGCGTTCCCGGTCTGAGAGACTGTCGTGAGACACTGCTGCCTATGGACTATGCCCGATTCGTGATGTAGCGTGTCTCCGACACGCCGTGGATGGGCCCTCTCCCACACTGCGTATGGGGTAAATAGGAGTGTGTGTCTCCGACACACCACTAACTCACCTAGATGAACGACAAAAGCCTAAAGACCACAAAAAAGCGGCCAGCCCCGTCAAGGGGGCCAGCCGAAACGCTTCTTCAATAGAAAGAATCCAGCACATAAGAACAGCAGCAACCACGGCAAGAGCCAGAGCCAAAGTCGCTGACGCGGCGTCACGGCCCCTCGACAAGCCTGGGACTCAACGGCTACCATCCCCGCAACCGATGCCTCTTCCTGTTGCTGCGACACCGTGTCGGAGTGCTGCACTCGGGCTGCCAGCGTCGCTGACGACCGCTCCTCATGGCTGACCTCGGCCCGCCTTCTACAGAAAAGACACATTTCTCTACCAAAACATTCATTGGCATTAACGGCATAGGATACTTTTCCAAAGGTCCGTTCTTTGTTTCTTTATATACAATACCACGAAGTGTACTATAGGAAGCTCCAACTAGCGTCGGCACTATGTCGAAAGAAAAAGTAATGGTGTTCTTGCTGTCGTCTCGATTAATTATTTCATTCAAGGAATTCACGACAAACACCGTCTTACTTTCTGCTTGGAAAAGGTCCATGTTATTATATCGATAACGAATGGCCATATTGACGGTCATGGTCTCTCTGACTAGGTTAACCGTTGCGTCAACTTTGAACTGGAACATCAACGTGTCTTCGGATAAACCTATCAGGTCCTTCCCTCCGCAATTGTTGACGATGCTTGTTTCCTCAACGGAAAGTAACTTGATGTTGATTGGTTTTTCTTTTCCCTCGGTGGTTGTCATACTAATGCAAATGTTTGATTGGTTTTACTTTTACTCCATCTGGCAAACCCTGTTTTTTTATACCTATAAACGGCTGGTCGTACAGGTAAGACAAACAACCATTGACAAGAGTACCGGTTGTTTTCGATGCTATAGGAACTCGACTCTTTTACGCTTTCAACTTTCTCTCTGATACGGTTATATTCCCTCTCTTTGAACTGGTTCCTAGCCATAACCACATACATGCTAAAAATATTCTTGTCTTTTATGGTGGCTATCATCCTTCCGATGTTTTTGGTCGGCATTTCACCGTTTTCGTAAAGGCCGTATTGGTTATCGCCGATACCCAATATTTTCGACATAGTTGTCGCAGACAATCCATATTGTTCGCGTATGGCCTTGATCTCCTCGGGAGCAGGGATGCCGTATTTTTCTCTATATTGGGAATGTATCTGCTCAAGGCTCCATGCATCGGTTTCATCATCGGTGAAAGCAATGCCTGTGTCGTCGCAGCGATAATAACGACGAGTATAGTCAAACTCTTCGCCACGGTAAGTGGTAGTCGCTTTTTCTTCTACAAGGGTGGCATGGCCACCGGTAAATGGGCTGTTCATTGATTATCCTCCTTTGTTTTTAATGGATAGGTAAGTCTATACTTTGCAATATGGAAGGAAATGCACACATTGGGTTGGTTGAGTATGGCATTGATGAAAATCTTGATGTAAACCTCTTGCCCCTTGATTTGTTTGCCAAACACCCAAACGTCATTTTGTCCAGGATAGTCGTTTTTATCCGGTCCTTGGCTATAATCCTCCGTATCAAGCGACAAAACATAATTTTTCCTGTCGTTCTGAGTAATGTCCAATGCGGTTAAAGTGTCAATATTATTCGGTTTGCTATCAACATAAATTATGCCGAACAATTGTGCCCTTTCCTTAAACTCCTTCAAAAACGCATTGACTTCTTCCTTTGTGGCTTGACTATTCTTCATTTCTACAAACGGGGTTGCAAAAATAATTCATTTTTTTGATTCGGCAATAGATTTATTCAAAAATTCAACGAATTCGTTTCGTTTTTTATAATAGCATGAATATTTGTCAGAAAATCTGAATTTTTGTCACGAATACGTTTCAAATATTTAAAGGGAATAGTATTTGACGGCCGAGAATGTCGGGAAACACCCATACGGTCGTCCAAACCGGATGTGTCAACTGAAGGCCTTGGACAAGCCTTCACAAAGAACCCCTGAAAAGGCAGGGCAACAAGTGCTTATGGCAAAGAAAGACACCTACAAGTACGAACTTCACGATGGTCACCGTACCGTTTACGTTGGGACTACCAACGACCCAGAACGTCGCGAAGCCGAACATCGCGCTGATGGTAAAGAATTCACAAAGATGACCATTATTGGCGGTCCTTCAACAAGCTATGGAGCCGGCAAGTGGGAAGAGGAAAGAATTAATACCTACAAGCGCAATCACAGTGGCGACAGACCAAAGTACAATCAGAATGATTCGGGTAAATAACCATCTACAAGGTAACGGCCCCAGCCTTGAAATGGACTGGGTTAAACTTCGAAACCAAAGTAGAAGATACCGTTAAAAGCCAAAATACTATTGAAAGGAGGTGTATTAGATGAGTTCATTAGATTTACAATTGATTGCGAAATCTGGAGGCAACCTCGTGGTTGAAGCCAAATCTTATTCGGCCTTAGATCTTAAGATGGTTGCAGCGGCAGGAAAAGAAAATGGAGCCACGTTGACCATCATGGGTGCCGGGAAGTTTTCGTCCCTCGATTGCCAATTGATTGCAAAAGCAAATCCCGGCCATGTGACATTCAACTTCTGCTGAGTTAAATCATGACAAAACCGCGTTTTATATTTATCAAAGAAAGGGCGACCACAGAATTGCGATCGCCTTTTTACGTCTCAATACCCCCCTCCACTACCAACTTGCTCCCCTTCACCCATCACAATCCATCGCCCAAGAGGATAGCTGCAGGCATTGGTCATGTCGTTCGGGTTGCCCAGACCTAACAGCTGCAAGCCCCACGACTTGCCAACATTTGCTTCTTTTCCAACAGCGGCCCGCCCATTAAGGACCAGCCGCCGAAAAATCATTCCATATAACGCTCCGCCAAAATCGAAGATGAGGCGAAGCAAAGATTTATATTAGATTTGCTTCCCTCTATCACTTCTCATGCATATTCTGTGCATGGCAGGCATCCACAACGGTAACGGTTTCTCCGTCGAAGGTATAGGCGAAATACCATTTATCAGTATTGGCCATGTGATAGCCTTTCCAACGGGAAAGTGTAGGTTCGCGCCTGAGTAGTGTACGCTCAATACAATAGATAGCATCGTAGGCATCATGCACATTCTTCTCCATCAGCTCCAGTGAATACGCATGCTTGTACTTCTTGGAAACATTACGATAGAATGAGGTTATTTTCTGCGCACAACGCTTCCTAATAACGTAATTCATGGCCGAGCGTACTCCTTCCTTACAGCTGCTATAGTCATCGCACGAGCTTCCTCGACACTCATTGTTTCCGTGTCTTCAAATTCCATCTGCTGAATGCGCAAATCAACCAATTCTTGAACCCAGCGGCGGATGGCAGCAATGTCGGAAAGATTGGGATTCACATCGCGAAGCGTTTTCTCGTCAATATCAATCGTTACTGTGCACATAATCCATTTCTATTATTTTTCAATTTGCAAAAATACACATAATTTCCCACCGCCGCAAGATTCTCCCTCTCAACCCCTAACTCCCAAATGACTCCAAACTCTTCACAAGGCCGCCCCATAAAGACCAGCCGCCGAAAACTCATTCCATATCACGCTCCGCCAAAATCGAAGATGAGGTGAAGCAAAGATTTATTATAGATTTACGAAAGATTTGACTCCGTCGAACGCAGAGCGTTTGCTTCCCTATTCCTCATCCGTCCAATCCGTGCCAATCTGTGTTCAAAACAACCTCCGTGTTCATATTTCAACATTAATTACCGTTAATTGACCACGAATTATCCATTAATTTTTTAATGATCAATTATACGACTAATTACACGACAATTAACGTTCAAAGTTTCCTAGACCTAACAGATGCATGCCCACAACCCTCAACTCTACACTTACCACTGACTCTAAACTCTCAACTCTCAACTAAACAAGGCCACTCGTTCTCCAAACTCGCAAAACACATGATCAATGGTTTCGTCAAATTCAGTCTGTGCTTCATCGAGCCATTTATGCCTTAAAGCCATAACGGGATTGGATTTGTGCGAACACTTCATCACCATCAACAAGCTTGGCGGTACCGTCCTCAAGACTTTGAAGACGCTGCTTTACGA
>CACXXY010000183.1 GCA_902771655.1 uncultured Bacteroidota bacterium
TTGTAACTCTGCTCTTTGGCAAAAAGCTTGGTACACAACTCACCATCCTCATCCCTATATATAATAATATGTTTGGGAGCAGGAAGCATACAATGCTGAATGCCACCATAACCACCAACAGCTTCCTGATAAGCACCCGTATGGAACAAACCGATGTACTGAGGATCCTCGTCATAATTAATCTCAGTCGGTTTGCCCGTTCCCTCGAAATTCGCGTCAGCCGACTGGTGGATTTTTGGCAAGAACACAGCATTCAGATGCGCCTCGGAATTATAGTAATCGTGACTATCACAAGTCAATCCACCCAAGAAGACACGCTCATACTCACGGTCCCAGTGGTTGATAGCGAGAATGATAAACTGCTGATTGATAGCCCAGGTATCTGGCAAGGTGGTCATGAAAGAACTGTCAATCATATTCCACAGCTCACGGTCGTTCTGTCTCTTCTGCTGCAAAATGGAGAACAAAACCGCGCTGGATTCGCCCACAGTATAAGAACCGAACTCAGTGAAAATATCCGGTTCACGCACCCCCTCCCGATCACAAATCTGTTTAATTTGTGACACAATCTCTTCTGCCATATACTCATAATCGTATTCAAAACCGAGAGAATTCTTGATCGGAAAACCACCACCGATATTCAAGGAATCCAATTCAGGACATATTTTTTTCAAATCGCAATACAAGTTAACGCACTTAGTCAACTCATTCCAATAATATGCTGTATCCTGAATACCGGTATTGATAAAGAAGTGCAACATCTTCAATTCGAACTTCGGATTCTTCTTGATTTTATTCTCATAGAAAGGAATGATATCATTATATCTGATACCCAAACGCGAAGTATAGAATTCAAACCTCGGTTCCTCTTCAGCAGCGATTCTGATGCCCACTTTACATTTGGAATTCAAAGTCGCATCCAACAAAGTAAACTCATGTTTGTTATCCAGAACCGGAATAATATTGGTAAAGCCCTTATCGAGCATCATCGCTATATTATCAATATACTGCATCTTCTTGCAGCCATTACATATAATATAATTGTCCTTCTCGAACTGTCCCATGTCATGCAAAGTCTCCACCAAATTCAAATCAAAGGCGGACGAAGTCTCCAAATGCACGTCATTTTTCAGCACTTCGGACAACATAAACTCAAAATGAGAGCTTTTTGTACAATAGCAATAGTGATAATCGCCCTGATAATCTGACTTTGCGATAGCCACATTGAACCACCTTCTGGCCTTCTGGATGTTCTGTGAAATCTTCGGCAGGTAGGTAATTTTCAATGGCGTACCATACTGCTTGATAATATCCATCAAAGGAACAGTATTGAATATCAATTCATTATCTTCAACCTTAAACTCCTCCTGCGGAAATTCGTAAGTTTGTGAAATCAGATCAATGTACTTTGTTCTCATTTTGAAATAGATTTTTAAAATTAACAGCGGCAAAAGTACAAAATAAATTAATCGGATTACACAAAATAATGCAATCCGACTAATTTAAATTTAATTTTTTCCTTCAATCCAATCAACTTAGGTTTCAGGGGTCAGGGGCCAGAGGCCAGGGGTCAGGGGTCAGAGGTCAGGAATCAGAAATTCAAAATTCAGAATTCAAAATTCAAAATCCAGAATCCAGAATCCAGAATCCAAAATCCAAAATCCAACTTTCAGTTTTCAGTTTTCAACTATTAACTATCAACTATTAACTATTAACTATTAATGATGTGTACGTCCATTTGGTTGAATGGTATCTGGATGCCTTTTTCATTCAGCTTGTCATAAACCGCTTGGTTCAGATAGAAGAAAGTATCCCAATAATTAGCGTTCTTGGTCCAGACACGTAATTCGAGATTCACCGCACTATCAGCCAAAGCCGTAACCACAACTGCGGGGGCTGGTTCCTCTATCACCAGCGGATAAGATTTTGCCAGTTCCAGCAAAGCATTACGGGCGTTGTCCACGGATTCTCCGTAAGCGATGCCCACCTTGATATCCACACGGCGGTTTTCGGAGCGGGAATAATTAATCAGGGTTTTAGTAGCCAGATCCGTATTGGGGGCTATCACCATTTTTTTATCCGGAGTCTCCACGATAGTGTTAAAAATTTGTATGTGTTTCACTGTTCCCTGCACACCGGCGGAATCGATGTAATCGCCGACCTTGAAAGGCTTCAGCAAGAGGATGATAACGCCACCAGCGAAATTCTGGAGAGTTCCTTGCAAAGCCATACCCACAGCCAAGCCAGCCGCACCCAGGACAGCGATAAACGACGTTGTCTGAATGCCTATCATACCCAAAACGGCAATCACAATCAACACTTTCAAAGCGATGTCGGTCATTGACAAAAGGAACGACTGCAGAGAAACATCCACTTCCTTTTTTTCCAACAATTTCCGGAGACCTTTCACTATCAATTTCACAATCTTCAGTCCTATCCACAGGACAATAAGAGCGATAATAATTCTCGGCACATCCTTAAAAAGGATGTCACGTAAAAACTCATTCAGCGAGCCCCATAAAGACTGCACATCCATCAATTTAGTAATTTCCATAAAACATTAAAATTTAAGAGGTTATAAAATAAAAACGTTTGAAATTCCTTAAAAAAAATTTTCCCTCCGCAAAAATAATGAAATTTGCAGACAAGACAATATTTTTTTCTTCTTTTGTGCATTTTGCCGATGCCAAGATTTTCTTTCCACAATAATTTGACATGTCCGTGTATAATTCGAGAAAAATATGTAAATTTGCAAGCTTAATAATAAGGTATTATTTGAATAAAAATGAAGAGAACTTTCATACTGATTTTTTCCGTTACATTAGCATTTTTATGCACATCTTGTGAGAGCATAAAAGATCCGCATCATTCGCCGAAAAGTATCACGAAAGCATTTGCGGAAAGTTTATACACCGGCAGATTCGACGAAGCCAAAACATACGTGACACCCGAATCCGTTCCGATTATCAATTTTTTCCAACATGCGTTTCCACCCGAAAAATTCGAAGGTTGTGACCATGTGACTTTGGAAGAAATCACGGTGAAACAACTCACCGACTCCACTGCTTTATGCAAATGCATCGTCCATCTGTGCAATGGCAAGGCGGGCAATGAATCCACCAATGTGCTGAAGCGCGACGGGAAGTGGTATGTATCGTTGAGACAGGCGAAGGAGGGAGAGAGACAATTGACAATTGACAATTGACAATTGACAATTGACAATTGACAATGCACAATGCACAATGCACAATTAGTTAATGGTTGATAGTTGATCGTTTACATGTAGGGGGCAGTATAGAAAACTGAAAACTGGAAACTGAAAACTGGAAACTGAAAACTGGAAACTGAAACTAATAATGTAATGACTTTTTCACTCCACAACTATTAACTATTAACTATTAACTATTAACTATTAACTTCTAAAAGTTAACTATTGAAACAAACTGAAAAAAATTAGAAAATGGGAAATTTTATTGAAGAGATGAAATGGCGCGGGATGGTTCATGACATGATGCCCGGCACAGAAGAACAATTGGCAAAAGAAATGACTACCGCGTACGTTGGCATTGACCCGACAGCGGATTCACTGCATATCGGTCACCTTGTAGGCGTAATGTTGCTCAAGCATTTCCAGGAATGCGGTCACCGTCCTATAGTTTTGTTGGGCGGCGCAACGGGCATGATTGGCGACCCCTCCGGCAAATCTCAGGAACGCAACCTGCTGGATGCCGACACCTTGCGTCACAACCAAGCCTGTATCAGAAAACAGCTGGAGAAGTTCCTTGATTTCAACAAAACTGGCGACAATGCAGCCATCTTGGTTAACAATTACGACTGGATGAGTCAGTTTTCGTTCCTTGACTTCATTCGCGACATTGGCAAGCACATCACAGTCAACTACATGATGGCCAA
>CACXXY010000184.1 GCA_902771655.1 uncultured Bacteroidota bacterium
AAGTGCGCCCGCTGTCGGTACTGAATGCCAAATAACCGTTCTGGGAGCCCGTCCACATCATTCCTCCTTGGCCGCGCCAGACAGGGTGGAACCACTCATGTCCCCGTTTACTATCATACTTGATTTCATCCCACGATTGGCCTCCTGAGGTCGTTCGCCTGAAATAGCCGCGCCACATATTGCCCACAATGACCGCTGTGTTGCGGTCGTATGCCACAATATTCTCAAAGGTTTCACCTTGGTCGCCGCCCAAGGAGCCTTCTTTCAGGATGCGCCACGGTGAATGGATGTCGTCGGCGCGGTAAATTTCCCCGCATTCGGTCGCCATCCAAAGCGTGCCGTCGGGGGCCACTGAGGTGTGGGTCACGATTTCGTTGCGGCACACCACATCAAGTTCGCCTAACCGGTCGCGCTGCTGCGCTTGCACGCTGACGGCCAGCAAAAAGGCGATGACGAACAGGCCGTTTCGTATATTGAAAAGAGGATTGCTCATAAAAACAGAGAAAATGCGAAAATACATTTTTTTTGACAATCAAGATGTCAGCATTATCCCTCAATCTCCTCCAGCGCCCCCGTCTCCGAATCGATGATGAACCCGCGCACCACGACGTCCTTCGGCACGAGTGGGTGGGTCTTGATGGTCTCGACGGTCTTGCGGACGGAGGTCGGGGTGTCCTTGAAACCCTCCAACTAGTGATTCAGGTCGATGCCGCATTGGCGGATGGTGGCGAGCGTTTCGTCCGTCACGCCGCGGTCGATCATTTCGTGGTGGAAGTGGTCGTAGCTCATGTGGCAGGCCCCGCAGTGCGAGTGTGCCACCACCATGATCTCCTCCACCCCGAGCTCGTAGATGGCCACGATCAGACTGCGCATCGCCGAGTCGAAGGCTGAAATCACCAGTCCACCGGCGTTCTTGATGATTTTCGCGTCGCCGTTTTTCAGCCCGAGCGCAGCGGGCAGCAGCTCCGTCAGCCGCGTGTCCATGCACGACAGCACCGCCAACTTCTTGTCTGGGTACTTGTCGGTGAGATACTTTTCGTAGCCTTTCTGCGCCACGAAAGTTTTGTTGTATTCGATAATTTGGTCGATCATAGAATGTTGTTTCTTTACTTGTCTTATAAAAACAAAAATGCAATGTTGTTTACTTGCCAATATTTTCCAGCTGCCGTCTCATAACCCGTTCATTCCAATTTGTTGGCTTCTTCTTGACAGAGAAAAAGGGAAATCCGTTGTTTATCCATCGCTGCCGATATTCTGAAAATGAGAGTCCCTTGGATTCGTCGTCGAACCCGAATTCAAAACCACAGCATGAGCAAATAACGTATGTTGGATATCCCAAATCGTCACACGGCGGTTCAGACATCTTGTCGTAACCGCACACAGGGCAGATATATGTATTCGTTTTACTCATTACAAATCAATTCGTCTCAATTCAATGGTGCAAAAATAATCAAAATTGTTGCGCACAGACAACACTTTTTCAAAATAAATATGAATTATCCCCTTGAATCTTGTAAATACCTTGTCTGCATATTTCTGCGAGTTCGGCGGGCATATAATTGTCCCGCAGACCACGCAGATTAACGCAGATTATCATACCGTTTTTTTGCAAGACTTAAAGAGATAATTCTGAATAATATTATGAGCTATCTATGCACAATCAGATTTTTTTATATCATTGCTCCCTGCGCACTATCGGAATTAAAAATGCAACTATGATATTCAAAAGAAAAATTTCAAAATGAATTCAGGGTTACTGTTTGCACATTCGTTCAATCAATTCACCGTGCTGAGAGTACAGTTTCAGCAACTCCTCCTTCTTGGCCAACTCGAAATTCTCGAAACGGAAGGCCGGGCCGACGGCGCACCCGACAAGACAAAAACCGCGCTTGGACGGTATTTCAGCAGCGAACCACTGTTCCGGATAGATAATCACCTGCATCTCATTTTGGTCTGAAAGTTGATGGACGACCAGTGTCCCGTCTGGGTCGATTACATAGATATTGAGGGGTTCGCCTGTGTGAAAATACCAAATTTCCACCATATTGTGCAGACGGTGGAACGCCGACATATCGTTGGCGGTCAGCATATAATAGATGGTGGAGACCGCTTTGTCGCCTGTTTCGTCGTTACCGAACAGTTGTCGGTAATAGCCGCCTTCGGGATGTGGCTCAAGGCCAAGTTTCTGAATATATTCTGAAGCGTTCATATTTATTGGGTATTTGTACAACCTATCTTATAATACCGCTTCCGTATCACCACCAACCGCACCAGCCAAATCACAAAGAAGACATTGGAAAGAATCTTGTAGAGCGGAGGCATGGTGACGAACCAGGAGACCACCCATAACACGAGGTCGATGTCGAACAGGATGTTCCAGAGCCGTTCGCGGTCGTGGAACGTGCAGAGGACCTCGCCGTTTTGCGGAATCTCCACCTGCGCGGTGGATGACAGCGACAGGTCGATGCTCTTGCCGCTTTTGCCCAAACGCAGCGGGCCTCCGAACTGCACTTTAAGACTGTATGTTCCGGGCGGTACCTCAATGCGCAGGTCGTGATCCCTCATCATCCCGACGAAAAACCCGTTGATGAAGACGGCGTGGGGCAGCTTCGGCTCGTACCAATGGCGGATATGGCGGACGGTCAGCATAATTCCTTTTATTTGGATTGCAAAAGTAAGAAATTGTTGCGCAAATGCAGCACTTTTCAAAAAAAATGTTGTTTGCGCGCAACATTTTGTTGTAACCACTATCACGGGTTGCAATACAACCCGTGATTTCGGGCGATTTCACTAATGGTTTCTTCGGCAAACGGCTGTGAAAATGAAGATTACTCTTCTTCCTGTTTCACAGCACTCTCCGGCCACACCGGCTTGCCGTTCCACGACTGCGTAAGCTCTCTTGGATAGCGAGCCTCCCAGTCCTCTTTGTAAACATCCATTATGGTAAAATCCTTATCCACAAACTGCAAAATGCCGTCATCATCCACCCACAACGTAGACCAGTAGCTTTCTTCACCGCCTTCAGAACACCATTTGGGCAAATCAGCGCCTAAGTGATTGTTCACCACGAGACCACGTTCATTTACATTCACTACCATCCACGTCAAAGGTTTCGGGCTGTCCAAGCGCGAGACGCACTCCCGGTACACTTCATCCCAAGGTTGGCCGACATTTGCGTGGAGAAACTTGATTAGTGGTGTATAATCATAGCCAGTCCTATATGAATTATGTTTCTTGATAGGCGAATGCTCTGGCAAGACATCTTGTTTTTTACCCCGCTCATAACGATAACGTTTTTTCCCGACGATTTTATACCAAGACCATCCGTTGTGCATCCGCTTGTTCACCTTCCTGTATAGCGGCGGCTTGCCGTCTTTTCTGTTGTGCCCCATCTTTCAGCGCATTTGAAATTTTATAACACGGTTGCAAAGATATAACTTTTTTTCAAAGTTCGCAAAAGAAAGCGAATTACATTTCTCACTCGCTGTAATTGTGGTCCACCACGACCACTACATCCATTTCCGGCACCAAAGGCTGTATCTCGGCGGTGAGCTGCGCGATGAGGGCGGCGTCATCGTGGACGGAGATGTCGGGGACCACATCGACGGAGAGCATCTTGTCACGCTCCGAATAGTAGAAACCGTGTACCTGCACAATCTCTTGGTGGGCGGACAACGTCTGTATCACCTGCGCCTGCAATTCGGTCATCCGGTTCTCGCCGGTGGCGATGGCATAAACTCCGACGGTCATAATGATGCCGTGCCGCATAAACATTTGCGTGGAAATCTTGCGCGTGAGCCCGTGGATGTCGTGCGCCGACATCGTGTCATAGACGCTGACGTGCAGCGAGCCGATCTTCACGTCGGGACCGTAGTTGTGGAGG
>CACXXY010000185.1 GCA_902771655.1 uncultured Bacteroidota bacterium
ATTTCCTCCTCGGTTCCATCGCAGCTGAACAGAGTCACACTGCACATTCGCCGTCATGCTCGGCACTGGAGTACAGACTATCACATCCGGCAAGCACAATGGTGTGCGGAAATTTGCGGAAGAGGACGGGTCGCTTTGCTTTTCCACACTGCATACCGAACGAACAAATGCGGTATAGTTCTTTCCTCTTGGCAAATCATATATCGTATAGATAGTATCATTCAAAAGAATGACAGTAGGTTCCGCACCCACTTCACCATACGACAACTCCCATTGGTTTTCCATGGATATGCGATTCCACATCAGTTCAACAGAATCGCAGTCCACAGTCACCGTCACACTGGTCACAGGCAGGCATTCCAATTCGCCCGCTTCCGCACAACCAATATCCACCAGCGAGTCGCTGATACGCATATTGCCATAGAAATCCAAGTCGGCATCCACAAATTCATTGCTACCCTTATTAACACAAGCCGAAAGCGGGTGCAAGCGGAAATTTTCGTGGGCGACATCCATAAAACGCACATACTGTTGTTCCCCGTTAAACCTGTCGTTTTCAGGAGCTAACATCACGTTTCCGGTGCCTACGTGACCATCTTCCACGGCGCAATATTTCATGCTGGTGTTAATATCCCGAACTTGCACAATATTGTCTGGCACAGACACTTCTTCCTGATAGGTGGGGGATTGCCAATTATTGTCCGTACCTTCAAACTTGTTACCCCAAACAATACAGTTCCTCATGAGCAAGGTGTCCCACTCGCCCCAAGTTCCCCATCTTTCATACTTGTTGTACAGTCCACCACCGCCATTGCTGTTTGCGATTGTGTTTTTCACAATATCACAACTCATCATTTGCACATCATTTTCCTCCACATACACACCACCGCCATACAAAGAAGCTTTATTATTATGTATCAAACAATTAGAAAAATACACATTTTCATGTGCGTATGCACCACCGCCATACGAGGCAACATTGTGTGCAAACTCGGTATGGTCAATTTCCGCAACCAAAGCATAGAGTCCACCTCCATATATCGTTGCGGTAGTCATCTCAGCCCCATTGTTGATAATCTTGCAATGGCTGATCTTCATGTATCCACTTGCGTGATAATAACCCTGAGAATGACTCTTTTCATAATAGACATATATGCCACTTCCTTTTTTCTCGCCATAGCCTTCAATCACATTGTTCTGCACTATGCAGTTTTTCAGCCGGCTATACCTGCGCATGAACACACCGGCGCCATTGCTTGTAGTCTGTCCATTCTGGATAGTGAATCCATCCCACACCACAGAGTCCTCTGCGATAAAATCCTGGGGTTGGTACAGCACACGCTGTTGCTGCTGGCCATCCAAAACAGACGCATTACGCTCAAAATTACGGTTCATCAATGGATAGGTCGGGGGCTCATTGCCCTCGAAGCCACCATACACGTTGACACCCTGCTTCATTTCAAAAGCATTCTCCGCACTTGCGTCTGCACCATAATAAGTGCCGGCAGCCACCCATACTTGGGCGCGGTTCAAACTGGCGATATTAATGGCATCCGTAAGAGAAGCGGCTGCATTCTCCCAGCTGTCGCCCAGTCCATTACCAGCACCACCTTCCTTCACATACACAATATCTTCAGGTAGCGCAGGCAAGGTAACGCTGTTATAAGCCGACTCATAACAACCGAGGTCAACGGTATCCTGCTGTACACGCGCAAGGCCATCCAAGTCGGTAGTACCAAACACGAGGGTGTCACCCCTATTGATACAGGCAGATCCCTCCTGCAAATGCCAATCCACATTTTCTGTAGAGTCATTGGCACCGATGGTTTCAGAAGGATGAACAAAGCGTGGGCTGAAGATACCATTGGCATAGCTGTCTGACAACAGCAGGATGTTGTGTTCCCCTTCTATGGCCACGTCCGAAGCTACGTGGTTAGCCTCGAATGTAATGTAATCTCTTTGTTGGTGCACATAACCTTCCGGGGTGCCGTTTCTCTTGTTGCCCCAAATAATACAATTAAGCAATAATGTATTATGGTCACCTATAACGCCCGCACCCAAATCTTCATCATTTTCGCTTTCAATCATATTATTGACAATAGTGGAACCCACAACACGAGAGTCGATGTTGCAATACACACCGCCGCCTTTGTAGGCTGTATTGTTGGCTATCAAGCAGTTGAATATACCGGACTTGTAATCCATATAGGAATCATTACCACCCGTGGCATCACATACACCACCGCCGTAGGCAGCCACATTGTGTGTGATCTCACAGTTTTCGACAACTGTTCGGCCACCGGCGAATACGCCGCCGCCGTAACCGTCATGATAAAGTTCATTATAAGAATAGTATTCGCGGAGTGCAGTGTTATGCCGTACAACACTGTTCCTGAGTTTTGCGCCATTCCTTAGCGTTACACCGCCACCATCATATTCGGAAGTGTTGTATTCAATCACACAGTTTTCCGCCAGCACATGCTGGTCGAAAATCGCACCGCCGTTTGTGTTATGGCTTATCACACAATTGCGGATGAAGATGCTGTCGTATATAGTCTGGTATGCTCCGTGTACGTATATGCTATGCTCATCTCCTCTACATTGCAAACCACCCACGTCTCCATTGTTGCCATTGTTGTTGGTTATCACACAATTGTAGAGGCTTACACTTCCGCGGAGGTATGCGCCCGCGGCATTCCCTATATATTGCTCCAAATAGCCGTGCTGGATGGTGAAGCCGTCCCACGTGGTGTGCTCGGCAAACTTCTCTCTTTGGTTCAGCACACGACGTTGGTTCTTTCCATCCAAAATTGAAGCATGATTAGCAAAGTCACGTTGGGAGAGGTTGAAATCCTCTGCCTCGTTACCGGCAAAACCGCCATACACATTCACGCCTTCCTTCATAAAGAAGGCATCTCTGTGCAAGGTATCACCATAATAAGTACCCTCGGCAACCCAGATGTCAGGAGCAACACCGAATGCCTGCTTCATTACTTCAGCAGTTTCCAATGCCCATAAGAAGTCGTTGGTAGCATCGGTCCAACTGGAGCCATCACCATTACCTGTGGTGGTGACATACATTTTGGACAATTGTTTCACTTCCGTACGGAACAGTACAGATTTCCAGGTACCATAGTCGAAGCCGCATTTGGAACGAATACGCACCTCATATTCAGTATTCTGTTTCAAGTTCTGCAGAACAAAAGGACTATTGCTCACAGGCAACATGATAAAAATTTCCGTTCCCACCTCACGATACTGCAGTTCGCAAGCTGTCGCATTCGTGCCTTGGGTAAAGGCCAAAGTGGCAGAGGTCGGGGTCACATCCATCACAGAGATGTTGGCCATGTCGCATCCATCGGTAGCACATGAGCCCGCAAAAACAATATTCATACATTCATTCCCCAAGCCATAGGAAGTGGGAAGATCCGTGAGGTCATAGTCCAAGAATCTCCGTGACACATACATGCTGGTCTTTTCAGTCGTTTTATGACTCCTGAAGCTGTAATAATAGTTAATCCAATCATCCGTGTTGTCATCAAAAGCCAGGACCAAATTGTTTTCCCCATTGTAATCGAAGGAAACCTGCAAAGGAATGGGAATCCACGTTCCGTCAGCAGCACAATCTACGGTAATATCTCCCGAATATACCAAAGTGAGTTGCTCGAATGGAATCCAGTCGTCGCCTGTCTCAAAGTTGGATCTCAGGGTATGCGCCATATAGATGTCCACATTACGCACAGCCACTTGGGAGGTCTGGTTATGCTGCAGATAAATCGTGTCAATTGTACCAGCAGCACCCATTTCGTCCGCCCTAAAAATCTGCTGTGAATAGGAATAGCCCTCATCAAAGGGGAAACCACTAAAAGTCCAATAGTAG
>CACXXY010000186.1 GCA_902771655.1 uncultured Bacteroidota bacterium
TATGGCAACAAAGAAATATCCGCTGGGTATAGCCTTCAGTGGTGGCGGTGCCAAGGCTGCGGCCCATTGTGGTGCACTTCAGGCACTGAAAGAATATGGCATCCAACCTGATGTGGTGTCGGGCACTAGTGCAGGTGCTCTTGTGGCGGCGCTCTACGCATCGGGTTTCACTCCAAAACAAATGATAGAAACCTTTCAGGGCATGAACTTTTTCAAGGATATCGTCACACCAAGTGTGCCCAAAGGGGGATTGTTTGATTCGCGTCCGTTGTCGGAATTGATTCAGGAAAAATTACCTTATAGTCGTTTGGAAGAGTTGCCTATACCGACTTTCCTCGTTGCATCCGACATTGAACATGGTGTGCCGAAAGTGTTCACTAAAGGTGAAATCGCTCCTCGTGTGGTGGCCTCATGCTCCATTCCGGTCATCTTCCAACCAAAATACATCAACGGAATCCATTACGTCGACGGCGGCGCTTTCCAAAACCTGCCTGTGTCGGCCATACGACAAAAATGTGAGAAGGTCATTGCACTCAACCTCAACCATTTGGAAGAGGACAAATATAAGGATAATCTCATATCGGTAGCTTATCGTTCGTTTATGATGATGATGGTGTCCAACGTAGCAGTCGACTCTGCCCAAGCAGATCTCTTCATCGAACTCGACACCTATGGTTGCACGGCTTACGATATGTCAAAGATCGAAGATCTGTTTTTCCGTGGCTACGAAAGTGCCGTGAAAGCCTTGGAAAAGAACGGTTATCAGCGTATTATGCCCAAGGAAGTCATCGAATTCCCCAAGAAAAAACACAAGAAAGACAACTTGAAAAACCCAGAGGAGATATTCCGTAATACCATAGAAAAAGGAATGACGGCCATCAGGACTATAAGAAAAGGAAACATCAAAAAAGAGTGATTCTATCATTCCATCTGGGCATAATCGCGGGCGAGACCTCCTTTGGAGGTTTCCTTATATAGCGAAGGTATGTCCTTGCCCGTTTCCTTCATGGTTTCCACCACCTTATCGAACGACACGCGGTGGCGGCCATCGGAGAAAGTGGAGTAAATGTTGGAGTCAAGGGCACGGGCGGCAGCGTATGCATTGCGCTCGATGCAGGGAATCTGCACGAGGCCGCAAACCGGGTCGCAAGTCATACCGAGGTGATGCTCCAAAGCCATTTCAGCAGCGTATTCTATTTGTGCCGGACTGCCTCCAAACAGCTGGTTGGCGGCAGCAGCGGCCATGGCACAGGCCACTCCCACTTCGCCCTGACAGCCTACCTCGGCACCCGAAATGGAGGCATTGGTGCGCACAATGTTACCCACCAATCCCGCCGTCACCAAGGCGCGGATGATACGTTGGTCTGTGAACTCATAGTTTTTCGAAAGGTGATACAATACCGCCGGCATCACGCCGCAGGAACCACAAGTCGGCGCAGTGACGATCCGTCCACCAGAGGCGTTTTCCTCTGCAACGGCCAAGGCGTATGAATACACCAAGCCACGGTTGCGCAAGGTATGTGTATAGCCCGAAGCCTTGATATGATACATGGCGGCCTTGCGGCTCAGGTTGAGCGGTCCAGGCAACACGCCTTCGGCTTGCAATCCGCGCTCGACGGCGGCTTTCATCACTTGCCACACCTCCATCATGTAGGCCTCGATTTCTTGTTGGTTCTCATATTCGTAGACATATTCCCAATAGGTACGCCCTCGTTGTTCGCACCAGTTCAGGATGTCAGTCATCTTGCCCAACGGATAAATGTCAGGCTGTTCGCTCTGTTTGCCTTCCTCAGCGAGGTTGCCTCCTCCGATGCTGAACACCTGCCACTCGCCGATAAGGTTCTTGCTTTCATCGAAAGCCTTGAACAACATGCCATTAGGATGGAACGGCAAAACGACATCAGGTTTCCAAATGATTTCGGTCGGGGCCTGCAAAGTGTTGAGAATGGCCCAGTCGGTCATGTGTCCTTTGCCCGTGGCGGCGAGACTGCCGTAAAGCGTCACCTCAAACGCCGAAGCATCCGGATAACGTTCGTTGAAGATGGAGGCGGCCTTTTGCGGCCCCATCGTGTGACTGCTTGAAGGGCCTATGCCGATTTTATAGATGTCTTTGATGGTTTTCATGGCGATGAGTTTTGATGCAAAAGTACAAAAAAAAGCCGACCCATAAGGCCGGCTCCAAATGATTTAAGCCTAATCTATTAAAGCGTAAAGCCGAGTCCGACAAACAGTCCGTTGGTCTTCAAAGAAGCGTTATCGGTTTTGTCGAGGTCAAGCAGGCCGAGACGATAGCCGCCGAACAGGTTGAAGTTGGCAAACTTCACATCGGCACCAAACACGGCGTAAAGGTTGAAACGGCTTTGGTTGCTGTTGTCGCCGTACCAGTCGTAGCTGTTTTCGCCAAAGAGGGGGTCGGCGCCTTTTGTGACACCCGTAAGGGCAATACTCGGCATAGGGCCGACAAACGGAACGATGGCCAAGTCGCGGTTGACTGCAACCTTATAGTTGAACAAAATCGGCACATCAATGATGGTTTGGGTTTCATTTGTTTTGCCGGTGATTCCCCAAATGGTTTGGGTCGTGTTTCTCATGTTCATGCGGAATTGGGCACCGGCGGCCACTCCGATACCTTTGGCCAATTCGATGTTCTGTGAGAAACCGACTGAGAAACCTTGGTAATTCGTGCTGTTGCTGCCAGCGACAAAAGTCTCAGGAGCATAAGTTGCATAAATGGTTGATTGTGCCTGCACGTTTCCGGCAACGAACATGGCGGCTACGAGAGCCACGATTGCTAATGCTTTTTTCATTGTTGATTGTTTTGATTAAATGAGTTTTATTTTCTGGTTTTGTCTTGCTTTTAAAGGCTCAGTTCATACATATAACCGTGGTATTGCAGCGAGCCGTCTATGACTGGAAAGAAGAACTCGTTGTCGTGTTCTACGTTTTTCAATTTGAGGTTTTCCATGATAACAGTTTTGGTGCCGTCGTCGTTGGTGACCACTTTCAAGGTGCCGCTTTGGGCAATATAGCCCGTTTGGGGCTGGAAAGTCAAGAAATCGCTGTCGAGAGCGACATGCACACATGGAAATTGGGGAAGATAAGGTGTGCCGATATATCCAAGCTGGTATTCGCCGTCCACGACCTGACCGCCTAAATAGCTGACGATGAAGAAACGCTTGCGGTCGGCCGACATGAAGAGCATCGACTTGACATCAAGCCCCAAAGAGCTTAGGTTGTTGAGCGCGGTAATGCCTGCCAGTCCGATGGGGCTTTCGATGTCCTTGATTTGGAACTTGTTGTTCATGTCGAAGACGTAGGGGGGCAAAGTGCCATTGAAGTTCAGAGCCATATTGACATTTTGTCCGTTGGCATTGGTGCCTACGCATTGTGACAAAACGACAGTGTAAGTGCCGTTGTCTTCAGTGATTGAGAGTTGCCCGTTGGCCCAGAAGTAGGTGTCGCCGAAATACAGCGTGTCGGCACCCATAAGGAAGGGCAATTCACCCATATTGAACTCATGCAGGCCGACTACTTGAGGAGCTGTACTTTTGGTGTTTTCGCTAATAGTGTAGGTGCCAGGGACAATGTCACCGTTGAAAATAATGGCAATGCCTTCGTTGTCGGCGGCAGTCATTTCCTTGGAAGTGAGGACAATGGCGTTTTGTTGGCCATAATTGACTGCATTGGAGGCGACGATGTTCATGGTTTTGCTACCGACAGTCATAGCTCCTTCTTCCACTTCGGGGGTTACCGTGTTGTTGTCTTTGTTGCAACTGGTGCTGATGAGGGCCAAGCCACAGAAAAGCACCAAACTTAAAAATACTTTTTTCATGATGATAAGTTTTATTTTG
>CACXXY010000187.1 GCA_902771655.1 uncultured Bacteroidota bacterium
AGACCTGACTTTGGAAGACCATTGGAAAGACTTCCTTGTCAACGACGACCCATGGCTGCCTACCTGTTATTTTCATTACGGGCGTTATCTGCTCATCAGTTCCACACGCGAGGATTTGTTGCCACCCAATCTGCAAGGGCTTTGGGCCAACACCATCCAGACCCCATGGAATGGCGATTATCACCTGAATATCAATGTGGAGATGAACCACTGGCCCTGTGAGGTCTGCAACCTCTCGGAGTTGCACCTGCCATTAATTCACTTTGCTGAGGGATTAATGCCTTCAGGAAGCAAAACCGCCCGCGACTTTTACGGTGCCCGAGGCTGGACCGCCCATGTGGTCTGCAACCCATGGGGCTTCACAGCGCCGGGTGAGCATCCATCTTGGGGCGCGACCAATACAGGCGGGGCTTGGCTGGCCTTACATGCTTGGCAGCATTTTGAATTCACGCAGGACACAACTTTTTTGAGAGAAGCCTATCCATTAATGAAAGAAGCCGCGCAGTTTTTCCTCGATGCGATGATAGAGGAACCCGAACACGGTTGGCTTGTCACTGCCCCGACTACATCTCCCGAAAACGCTTTCTGGCTTAACGACAGCACTGTTGTCAGTGTGTGCATGGGAAGCACTATGGATGTGCAGATTGTTAGCGAGTTGTATGATGCTGTTTGTCAGTCAGCAGACATTTTGGGTATCGATGAGTCTTTTTCCGACAGCCTCCGCGACGCCAAATCCCAATTTCCACCTATGCAGGTCAGTGGGCAGGGGTATTTGCAGGAATGGCTGAAAGACTACAAGGAAGTGGAGCCACAACACCGCCATGTTTCGCACTTGTTTGGCTTGTATCCTGGCACAATGCTGACCCAATCGAAAACGCCAGAATTAATGGATGCCTGCCGCGAGACCTTACGTCATCGTGGCGACGAAGGCACAGGCTGGTCGAGGGCATGGAAGATTTGCTTCTGGGCACGGCTTCACGACGGTGACCATGCCTATCGGCTTTTGAGGAACCTGCTCGAACTGGCAGTCCATCTTGATGGAAGCCATTCAGCGGGAACCTATCCCAACCTTTTCTGCGCCCATCCGCCTTTCCAGATTGATGGTAACTTCGGTGGCACGGCAGGCATCGCCGAGATGCTGCTGCAAAGCCATGACGGCGAAATCGAGTTGCTCCCCGCCCTGCCTTCTGTGTGGAAGGACGGCCATTTCAAAGGGCTATGCGCCCGTGACGGCAAAGTGGTGGAATGCGATTGGAAAGATGGAAAGGTCAGGCGTTATAAAGTGACTTTGCGGGGAGGCATAAGCGTCAAAACACTTTGAACAAACTATATATTTTCGTACTTTTGCTCCTCCTTTCATTTGTACCATGTTTAGAATAGAAGATTTCATAATTGATGAGATTTATGGTGATCGACTGTTAATCAGTAAACAAGCCGATCAATCGGAACTTGAGGAAAACATTCGAGTGGCACGAGTGCTGCTTGGTTGCTTTGACGATATGAACATTCGTATTAATGAGCATTTGTTGATTTTTGGCCACAAAAACCCTGAGTATACCATCAATGAGAAACTGGGCGACAGGAAAGGCGTGGAAAGCGAGAATGGAATAAAATCGGCTTTCCGCAAAGCCAAAGAACAAGGCTGCCAGACGGTGGTACTTGATTTTGATATGCACATGGCTGATAGTATTCTCAAAACCAAGAAGATAGCTTCAGGTATTTATGGTAGGCATGAAGATTTCAAGAGTGGCAACATAAATGAGTGTTATGTGGTTCACAACAGTAAAGCTGTTGTTGTTAAATCCAATGTGTTTTCTGTTTCTGACAAGGATACCGCCAAGCAATTGATTGAGGATGAGATAGAAAAACTGAGGACATAACCTTGGTGGCTATGTCCTCGTATGTGGGTCAGAAAGGTCCAACTTGAATATTGCTGCGAAAGCAATTTGTTCGCGTCCTCTGACGACAATCTGACACTGCAAAATTACAAACATTTTCCCATTCCGCAAACGTTTTGGCGAAAAAAAAGGTTTTCCCAAAAAAAACACTTCATTTGCGCATCAGGCGGATGAACCAGTCTTCATCGGGGCTGAACCCCCAGAAGGTTTTGCCGTCGCCGCCTAAATCCCACGGGTCTGTAACCTCAATGGGTTTGTTCGGCAGTCGGTCATATTGGCCATTGCCCATCATCATTCGTTCGCTGCGGCGAAACTTGCGGTTGCAGAATTGTTTTCCACGCTTTTGTGACTTGCAGCAGCAACAGGTGCTGGCAGGTGCCTTTTTCTTGCTCCTACTCATAATGTCTCGAATGTTGCGAGTGGTTGCCGTGTCTATTTGCGCCACCCGGTTAAACATTACGAGACTGCAGTTTTTAGTGTTTGTGCCATATTTCCCTTTCTTTTTCTTGCCGCAAAAATACCAATATTCTCCAAATGGAAACGGTATTTCAGGCAGATTTGTGAAAGCTTTGCTTCTTTTCCCTCCACCCAAAAGAAATTTTGTCTATTTTTGCCCCTGCCATTCCGGGAGAAATCGGAACGGTCAGAGAAAGCGCATTCTTCGCTTTGTTCCTCAGCAGTAAACTTGGACACTTTACTAAAAGTAGGAATATTATACAAGTTTCAACATTACCATAAACATGAAAAGAGTTGTAATCAAACAAGGAGACATATTCTCCATAGAAACGGAAAAAGGGAAACGATATTTCCAATACATTTGCAAAGATGCGTATCAGTTGAATGGAAATGTTATTCGTGTGTTTAAGGACGATACCATGACTGATGTCGAATTCTACCTCCATACAATCATCTCCATTGGAGTAAAGCAGTACGGATGGGTGAAAGTCGGCAATGGTCCTGTACCAGACATTTCTAATGTGGTTTTCTTTACGGGTATTGATATGGCTGCTAAGTTGTACGTGTTTAAAAACCAAGATGTAAACTGGAGAATATGGACGGTTAGCGGTAATGAAAAATTCGTGAAGGAATTGCCTGGATACAGATGTGAAGCGGGTGCAGTTTATCCTCCATGTTGTATAATGGATGTCATTTGTGGTAAAGATTTAGGATATAATAGATACATGAAGGATATGCCCGATTTGTAAGACGCAAATCTGAATAATGCCATTGAAAACTGTGGGCGGTGAAGCCGCCGCCCCTATTTTTTTCCTTGCCAATCAAAAGATTTTCATTATTTTAGTCCCCGTTTTCCCGCATTTGCAATGCGCGAATGAATAATGCGGCTGCCGTGGTACGACAGCCTTGCAGCCTGGGCGGGGTGGTGTAGGGCTGTCGCAAGGTTGCTGAGCCTGTCAAAGCACCGTGGCAGCCGCTTTGTTTCTGGTTGTCATGGCCGATTTATTTCGACAATAACACTCAAAAGTGTCCATATCTCAACAAAATTTCAAGTTATGGACACTTTTGTGACTTCGCGCTAAGTTCCCTGCTAATCCAAATAGCAAACGGCAAAGAAGTCAAGAAGGTGCAAACGTCGGCGACGGCTTGCGCGGCTTCGAGGCCTGTGATGCCCCAGAGCCACGACATGATAAAGACCGCCGGCAGGAAATACAAGCCCTGACGGCACATCGAGAGCAACGTGGCCTGCCAAGTATATCCGATGTTTTGGAACAGCATGTTGGTCGCAGTGCACATACCCATCAGTGGGAAAGCAATGCACTGCCAGCGCAAGGCTTGACTACCCACACGGATGAGCTCGGGGTCCTCGCCACGGAACCAGGAGATGATGTCGGGAGCGAAGATATAGACAACGGTAGCAAGGACAATCAGGAAGGCCGTGGAAAGCGTGATGCAAAACTGGTAACTCTC
>CACXXY010000188.1 GCA_902771655.1 uncultured Bacteroidota bacterium
ATCCTGAGCCGCTCGGCTTTGCCGCTTCGCGCGTCGAAGAACTTTTTGTTGCTCAGGATATTAAAATATGTTTAATGTTATAGTGCTGCGGAATTAAGGATTCCCAATTTCCCAAAAATGCTTTTCCCTAAAACCACAAGACCACAAGGCTGCACATCAGGAAGGATTCTGATGCTGTCGGCACTGTTCGCCATTCACTTGGTTGGTGTGTTTGTCGAACCATCACTATTCACTCGCGAAGCGTCTGCTCAAGGCTATCGCAATCCGATTATCAATGCCGACGTGCCAGACAACACCATCTGCCGGGCTGGAGACTATTACTATATGATATCCACAACCATGCACCTCATGCCCGGCGCACCCATGATGCGAAGCAAGGACCTGAAACACTGGGAGACAGTCAGCTATGTGTTCGACCGAATTGAAGACGGCGACCGCTACAACCTCGTAGATGGCAAGACTGTATATGGACAAGGACAATGGGCCGCCAGCCTCCGCCACTACTTCGGAAAGTTCTACGCCTGGTTCACTACCAACGGAGAGCCATACCAGGGATTTCTCTATACCGCCGACAAGGCAGAGGGACCATGGAAACTCGTCAGTCGCCCACCCCACTTCCACGACGGCAGTTTCTTCATCGACGATGACGGCAGAGTGTATATCTTCTACAATTCGGGAGAAGCAGTGGAACTGACACGCGCCATCCTCGACGAGACAGGCAAGACATGGGGACAGGAAGCAGTACTGCGCAGATTCTCCATCCCAGTCCGCGACGGCATAGAAAATGCACTTCTTGAAGGAAACAACATGATGAAAATCAACGGCAGATACTACCTTCTGATGATTTCATGGCCCCGCGACAATGTCCGTCGTGAAGTATGCTATCGCGCAGAGAGCCTCGATGGCCCGTGGGAGAAGAAGATAATACTCAATCACGCCCTGCCACCATTTCCCACCGGAGGTGTAGCACAAGGCGGTATAGTAGACTCCCCTACAGGAGAATGGTATGGCATCTTCTTTCAGGACAGGAACGGAGTGGGTCGCACCCCATGTCTCCTGCCATGCAGATGGGAAGACGGGTGGCCAGTCCTTGGCAATGCTGAAGGAAAAGTGCCAGACGACACCTCCGCCAAGTACATCCACCAGACAGGCATTCTCGGCAACGACGAATTCAGTTCCGACAGACTCTCGCTCTACTGGCAGTGGAACCACAACCCAGTCAACGAAGCCTGGAGCCTTACAGAACGCCATGGATATCTGCGCATGAAGACCAGCCGCGTAGTCGACAACCTGTTCGTAGCGCCAAATACCATCACACAACGCATGGAGGGACCGAAATGTGTAGGTACCGTATGCCTTGACATCAGCAAGATGCAAGATGGCGACAAGTGCGGACTGTCAGCTTTCTGCGGAACCAGCGGAGTACTCTGCATCTCCAGGAACGGCAAGTCGTCCGTCCTGTCCATGGAGGTACAGAACATCGAACTGGACAAGCAGCATACAGTAAGCAAGGTAAGAGTCGAGCAGAAAGCCAAAGTCAGGATTCCAGGAACAAAACGGCCTGTCTACCTCCGCGTATATGGTGACTTTACCAACGGACGCGACATCGCAACATTTGCCTACAGCCTGGATGGAAAGAATTTCATCCCTATTGGCAGCGACATGAAGATGATATTCGACGGGAACACATTCTTCATGGGCACCAAGTTTGCCATTTTCAACTACGCCACCAAGCAGAAAGGCGGCTACATCGACATCGACTGGTTCCACATCGACCACGAAGGGTAAGAGCCATCAGATTCAGCCCACCAAGCACATTGACAGACCACCCTGTAGCAGGAAGCGGATAGCAGAACCGTTCCACGAAAATCGCATCTGATCCAGAAATTTTTCTCTCTGGCAGCTTTCTCTACTTCTTCAAGGAAGCTTGATTTTGTAAAGCTGCCTTGCTGTTGTTTATTTGTTCCTGAAGTTCTTCTGGCGATAGAGGATGCTCTCTGGAGTACTCTATATCCCTTTTGCATCCTTCCTGATTGTCCCACCAGGCTTGTGGCAAGCCCAATTTCTTCTGTTCTTCTGTGAGTTCCATTTTTATCTAATTTACGACAATCCATGATATATTTGCAAATCTATCTTGAATTCCCCAATCCCCAGACCGATTCTTGATGGCTTTTATTCTAACCTGATACTCTGCTGGGCACAAATTCGGAAGTGGTCCCTCTGAAAGTGCCCTGACAACTTCCTTGTAGCTGACGCTGTCCGTGTTTGACACATAATTGCTCAGGCGGATGTTACACCGCTGCATCACGCCGTCAAGCTTGGAGAGCTTGCGCACGATTTCCGTGTCAAGGTCAAATATGCGCCTGTCGTATTGGCGAAGCTGCTGGATTATCTCCGGCGGCACGAAGCTCTTGGAGATGAGATCCTTCATCACGCACTCTGCAATCCACTGGGCATCCTTCACGTCGCTTTTCCTTCCGGGAAGCTGGCGGATGAAATAGGGATTGACAAGCTTGAGGTCAAAGTCTGCCTCAAGCACTCTCCACACAGGTATCCAATACACGCTCGTGCTTCCCATTGCTACCTCGCCAACGTCATGTGAAACCATCATATCGCGCATGGCGTCAAGCTCTGGTGTTAAAACTCCGAACACTTTCTCAATTTTTTCTCCATTTTCGCGGAGGATACAAAGAAATACGCTATCTTTGTGCACGTCAAGGCCGCATACTGCTCTCATAAGCCTGCAATTTAAGGGTTAAACAATTAAAATATCGCCCCAAATATACAAAACAATTGTGACATAGAGCACGTTTCTGGCAGGATTGAGCGTATGTGGGCCTTGACTCATTGCAAAAACACCCCGAATGGGTGCGGTGGATAGACAATTTCTTCGTTTTTTATCTACGTTGTTGTATAAACCGAAGTTTTTATCTAAATTTGCCATGTCAATGCAGATTTTTATCTTGTTTGTTTTGCAGCACTAAGATAAGTGAAAAATCTGACATGGCAAAATCCTGAGCAACTTTTTGCTGCTCAGGATATTAAAATATGTTTAATGTTATAGTGCTGCGGAATTAAGGTCTTTCTCATTATTTTTCCGCCTATTGAAGAATTTATGGGTGCCTGTTTTGAGGACTTTACTCATTGACGACATGTTCAATGCCGGATTCACGCATATCCGCTTATATCCCCTCATTTGATGGGCATACATGCCCCCCATACTCGTTCCTATCACCAAATCCGGATGTTCATCTTCACATAACGCCTTTAAAAAAGGTAATGCCTCGAATGGATCTACAAGGATATCAGGAGCTATGATTTCAGCATCCGGCAATAAATTTCGCAAGGTTTCTACTGTTCCGCTTGCTCCTGATGAACCAAAACCATGAAAGTATATAATCTTTTTCTTTTCCATTTTGACTGTTTTTTGTTTTCTGAATTGTATTTGTTGTCTGTATTAACGAAAAGCGCCTCTCTTCACAGAGAAGCACTTTCTTTACTTTCAATAGGTATTAGTTTTTAAGGTAAAAAGATTGTTTTCAGGATAACGTTGCAAATTTAACTTTTTTATATCTTTTGTCCTAATGTTTTTTTTATGTTAAATAGCATAAAAATGAACATTTCTTAATTTTCCGCACATAAAGTGATTCAAAATTCATTGATTACAGCTTTGTTGAAAATAAATCATATCATTTTTTTATAGAATATAATTAGAATCTGACATATTGTTACCAACAAAGCTACTCTGTGCATTTATTATATACTCCAAACAAATTATTCCTTTTGCATCATAATGTGAATTCGATGCATTTT